>JBCBHR010000198.1:0-4494 GCA_038525365.1 Pseudomonadota bacterium
GCGCACAACCGCTGAACGCCTTGCCGAAGCCGTGGGTCTGGCTCTCGCGATTGACTTGGACATCGTGCACTCGCTCGTAGCGCCCGTGCCCACCATCCGCCCGGCAACGCTTGTTGGCTCCGGAAAGGTTGAGGAAATCTCAGGCGTCGTATCCGCCACAGACGCGGGTCTCGTGATCGTCGATCACCCGCTAACGCCCATCCAGCAGCGCAATCTGGAAAAGGCGTGGAATGCCAAAGTGCTGGACCGCACTGCGCTCATTTTGGAAATTTTCGGACGACGTGCCGCAACCAAAGAGGGCGCGCTTCAGGTCGAGTTGGCACATCTGAACTATCAGCGTGGTCGGCTTGTGCGGTCTTGGACGCACCTTGAGAGACAGCGCGGTGGGGCAGGGTTCCTGGGCGGGCCCGGCGAGACCCAGATCGAAGCGGACCGGCGAATACTGCGCGACAAGATCAAGCGCTTGGAAAATGATCTTGAGCAAGTACGCCGAACGCGCACGCTTCATCGTTCAAAGCGCAAGAAAGTGCCGCTGCCGGTTGTGGCGTTCGTCGGCTACACGAACGCTGGCAAATCGACGCTGTTCAACCGCATCACGGGCGCTGAGGTGCTGGCGAAAGACATGCTCTTTGCGACACTTGATCCAACACTTCGCCGTGTGAAACTACCGGGCGGTACGGACGTCATCCTCTCCGATACGGTTGGTTTCATTTCCGACCTTCCGACGCACCTGATTGCTGCATTTCGCGCCACGCTTGAAGAGGTACAGGAAGCCGACATCGTGCTGCACGTACATGACGCGAGCGATCCGCAAGTCACGGCGCAAGCGTCTGATGTAGAGCAAGTGCTTGCTGACTTGGACATCGACGCGAATGACAAAGCGCGTGTCATCGATGTTTGGAACAAGACCGACGCTTTGGACGCCGATACCCGCGCGGCGATTGAGGCACGTGCGGAGAATTTGGATAACCACGTTGCGGTTTCGGCCACAACAGGCGAGGGCATCGATACGCTGCTTGCGCTGATGGAAACCAAGCTCGCAGGGGCGTTCGTTGTCCGCAAGCTCACAGCAGGCCCGGAGCAGTATGCGGACATTGCGTGGCTCTATGAGAATGCGATCGTTGACCGCCGGGACGATCATGACGACGGTATCGTGACGCTGGAAGTGCGCGTCACACCGGACACGGACGTGGCGTTGACCAAAAGGTTCGCACAAACAACGCCTTAGACGGGCACACTTATGTTGTGGTCCATGATCCTGATTTACCGCCCTTATCCGGCGGGATCAGTCGCCTTTGCGGCCTGCCAGAGCGCTTCCATCTCATCCAAACCCACATCCTTCGGGCTTTTGCCGCGCGCGGCGAGCTGCTGCTCGATATAGCGAAAGCGCGACATCGCCTTGCGGTTGGTGGTTTCCAGCGCGTCTTCCGGCTCGATGTCCAAGTGGCGCGCCAGATTGACGACCACGAACAGCAAATCGCCGACTTCGCCACGCACCTTTTCGCGTTCGCCGAGAGCCATAGCTTCGCGCACTTCGGCGATTTCCTCCTCGAGCTTGTCAAGGATTGGCGCGGCTTGATCCCAGTCGAAACCGACGGTCGCCATGCGCTTTTGGATTTTAAGCGCGCGGGACGTGGCGGGCAGGGCGCGTGGAATGTCATCGAGAAGGGACGGCGCAAGCCCTTCAGTGTCGACACCAGAACCAGAAGCCACGCGCGCAGCGCGTTTCTCGGCCTTCTCTTCCCCCTTGATCCGCTCCCAAGCACCCTTGGCAAGTTTTTGCCCGCGCACCGTTTCGTCACCAAAGACATGCGGATGACGGCGGATCATCTTTCTTGTGATCGCTTCCACGACATCGCCGAAGTCGAAATAACCACCTTCTTCCGCCATTCGCGCATGGAAAACCACCTGCAGGAGAAGGTCGCCCAATTCGTCGGGCAGATCGATCATGTCGTCGCGTTCAATCGCGTCTGCGACCTCATAGGCTTCTTCAATGGTGTAGGGCGATATGGTCGCGAATGTCTGCTCGACGTCCCATGGGCAGCCGGTCTGTGGATCGCGAAGGCGCCGCATGATTTCCAGCAGTCGGGCGATGTCGCGTGACGGTTCCATTCCTTCGCCATAGCACCGCAAACGCATCACCGGGATTTCGCCAACGCTCCATCCACAGGCTTGAGCTACGCGGCGTCGTGAAAGGCGTCCGTCTGGCGCCGTTCCGCGAGCATGAAGGCGTCAGCAACAAGCGTGAGCGGACGCAAGTCAACATCTGACTCACCGTGGTGAACCAGCGTGTTGAAGCGGTCGTAGAGCTGGACATACTCGTTTTCCGGTTCTTCATGCAGCTTTTCGCCGTTTACGGAGAACACAGCACCGCCGCCGGAGAGGAGGGCAGTTCCCGCATCGGTCTCAAATGCCATCTGCCAGACTTCATCGCCTTCTTCACGCCAGTCGAACCTGGCTTGCATCTCAGTTCCTGCAGCATCACCAAACCTGAGGCTCGCGGCAATCGGCGTTTGGCAATCCTCCGGCACCTCCAAGCTCGCAGACGTCACATGCACCGCAGATGGCATGAGATGCGTGAAAATGGAGAGCGCGTTGATACCGGGATCGAACACGCCCATGCCACCGGGCTCCCAAATCCATCGTTGGCCCGGATGCCACCTGCGCACGCTCTCGCGCCATTGAATATCAACCGAACGGATCTTGGTGGCTTTCAGCCATGTTTTGGCGGTCTCTACGGCGGGTGCAAAGCGCGAATGCCAACTGGCAAAGAGCGTGACGCCGTGAGCCTCGGCCTTGGCCATCAGCGCTTCGACTTCTGCCAATGTCGCGCCGGGCGGCTTTTCCAGAAACACATGCTTACCCGCTTCGACACAGGCGATTGCTGCTGCAAAACGCGCTTGCGGTGGCTGACAGAGCGTAACGGCGTCGACCTGCGGACATGCATTCAGCATCTCGTCAATCGTGCGATATGTCGTGACGCCGTCTGCGGTGTTGTTGCGGCTGACGGCAGCGGCCAGTTCAAAGCCATCATGACGGGCAATCGATGGAAAATGCTGATTGCGTGCAATTTCGCCGACGCCGACGAGCGCCAGTTTGATCGTTGGATGCATGGTTCAGCTCCAGTTCGCCGCACTTTCGATAGGCGGGTGATGGCACGCTGCACGGCAAACGGAAAGCCGCAGGCGGTACCTACGCCCACTCAAAACAAAAGCGGCATAACGTTGATTATGGAACTTATCGATCAACCCAGATGGGCGATGATCGGGCAATCCGGCCGGTCATCACCGGCGCAGGATTGCACCAGGTGTGACAAGGTATCATGAAGCGACGCGAGTTCGGCCTGCTTGCGTTCGATGTCTGCCAGCCTTTGCTGCGCGATGGCTTTCACGTCGGCGCTTGCGCGTGACCGGTCTTCGTACAGTCCAAGCAGCTCTCGACACTCTTCCACCGAAAACCCGAACTCACGCGTTCGGCGCACGAATACCAGTTTCCGCACGCTGTCGTCGTCATATTGTCGGTAGCCATTGGCTGCGCGTTGTGGCGCTTGCACAAGGCCAATGTCGGCATAGTAGCGCACGGTTTTCACCGGCAATCCGCACGCTTCGGCTGCTTGTGAGATGTTCATCGCGATCATGTTGGCCTTCCAGTCGCTGGAAGTAATATAGTGACGTTAACCAAGAACGCGCAACCGCATCAACTATGCGACTGGCAACCGGATTTCCATGCCATCGTAACATGGCATCACATACTCCGGTGTCTCAGCGCTCACCGTTTCGTAATCGAGTGGGATGTGCATGTGTGTCAGATAGGCTTGCTTCGGCTTGAGCTCTTCAATGACACCCAATGTTTCGCTCAGCGAGAAATGGCTCACATGCTCACGGTACTGCAATGCATCGATCACCAAAACATCCAAGTCCCGCAATAAATTCAACGCTTTATCTGGAAATGCTGAGACATCAGGGCAATAGGCAAAATCGCCAATGCGAAAGCCGAGCGACAGCATACCGCCATGCTGCTGCGTGATGGGCGTGAACTCCAGTGCTCCGCCCTGCGCGGTTATTTCAAACGTGGTGTCGTGCATGATTTCATGCTGCGTCAAGATTGGCGGATAACCGGATCCTTTCGGTGTCTGGAAGATGTAACCGAAGCACTCATTGAGACGCTGAAACGTGGCCGCGTCCGCCCACGCAGGCACCATCTGGCCCTGAGACAGCGCAAAGGTGCGCACATCATCGATGCCATGAATGTGGTCGGCATGGCTGTGGGTGTAAACAATCGCGTCCAGCTGTTGAACCTTGGCCATGATCATCTGCTCGCGAAAATCCGGCCCGGTATCAATAACCACAGTCGTGCGTCCACCGCTCTCAGTCACGCGCTCCACAAGACAAGATGCACGCATGCGGCGGTTCTTCGGATTGCCGGGGTCGCACGCACCCCAATCGCCGTTTGGCCGCGGCGTGCCGGGTGACGAGCCACAACCAAGGATCGTGA
>JBCBHR010000199.1:0-4471 GCA_038525365.1 Pseudomonadota bacterium
AGACCGGCTTCAAACCGGAAAAGGCTGGCGCGGTCGAGGTGGCGTCCTCCACCAACGGTCAGCTGACACCGCCGGTGATGGGTGCCGCTGCGTTTCTTATCGCCGAATTTACCGGCATTTCCTATACCGACATCCTCAAGCATGCGCTTCTACCGGCGCTGATCTCCTACATCGCTCTCATCTACATCGTTCATCTGGAAGCGCTGAAGCTTGGCCTTAAGGGCATGGAAAAGCCCAGTGTGACGACGACCGTTGCGCAGCGCTTGATCGGATTTTTAACGGGGTTCCTGGCGCTGGTGGTTTTGGGCGCGGTGGTCTATTTCGGGCTTGGTTGGATCAAGACCGCGCTTCCGGGCTTTGGCTTCTGGGCGGGCGTAGTGTTGTTCCTCGGGGCCTATCTTGCGCTGCTTCGCATCGCTGCCATGCGCCCCGATTTGCCTGTCGATGATCCGAATGCTGACCTTGAGGTCTTGCCGCGCGCAGGCGATGTCGCAGTTACGGGCTTGCACTTCCTGCTGCCGATCATCGTTCTGTTGTGGTGTATTCTGATCGAGCGTTTGTCACCGGCGTTTTCCGCCTATTGGGGCACGCTCTCCATGATCTTTGTGGTCATCACCCAACATCCGCTCAAAGCCATGTTCCGCGCTGGAACAGACCTGGCAGGCAACGACAGTGTCAATGAATGGCGACGCGGCTTTGATGACTTCGTGATCGGCATGATCAGCGGCGCGCGCAACATGATCCCCATAGCGGTTGCTACGGGTGTCGCCGGAGTGATCATCGGGACCGTGACGCTGACCGGCGCGCACCAGGTGGTGGGTGATTTCGTGGAGTTCCTGTCCGGCGGCAACCTCATCATCATGCTGTTGCTGGTTGCTGTCATGAGCCTGCTGCTCGGGCTGGGTCTGCCGACAACCGCAAACTACATCGTGGTGTCGTCCTTGATGGCGCCGGTTATCGTTTCTGTCGGCGCATCGCAGGGGTTGGTCGTGCCGCTGATCGCGGTGCACTTGTTCGTGTTCTATTTTGGCATTCTTGCCGATGACACGCCGCCAGTTGGGCTTGCCGCTTTTGCAGCCTCCGCGATTTCCGGTGGCGACCCGATCAAGACAGGCTTGCAGGGCTTTGCCTACGACATCCGGACGGCTCTTTTGCCGTTCCTCTTCATCTTCAACACGGAGCTCCTGCTCATCGATGTTGGCTTAGCAAAAGCGGTCTTCATCTTCATCGTCGGCGTTGTCGCGATGATGCTGTTTGCAGCCGCGACACAAGGCTATTTCTTCGCCCGCAATCGTTGGTGGGAAACAATTGCGCTGCTGCTCGTCGCTTTCACGTTGTTCAGGCCGGGCTATTGGCTTGATCAAGTGGATGCGCGCTATGAATTCCGACCCGGCACGGAGTTGGTCGAAATCGCTGAAGCCATGCCCGCCGATGCGCGGCTGCGTGTAGAAGTGCGTGGTCCCGATTTCGACAATCTCGATCAAATGACGCAGACCACCGTGCTGCTCAACCTTGGTGCGGAGGGACCCGGCATCGAGCGTCTGCAGCGTGAAGGCATTACCATCAATGTCGATGGCGAAGCGGCGGTTCTGGATGAACCATTTGCGGGAACACCCTATTTCACCACATTCCAGATGTTTGAATTTTACGGTGATGATTTTGTCACGGTGGACAATGTTCAGCTGGAGCGCGATCGGATGCCGAAGGAGGTCTTCTACATCCCCGCCCTCCTGCTGCTGGCATTCGTCATCATGATGCAGCGTCGTCGGCAAACCGTGCCCGCGTTCTAAGGAGGGTTACGTCATGTACAAACGCCTATTGGTCCCGGTTGACTTGGGCGATCCGACGAGCCTCGACAATGCGCTGCCGGTCGCCGCATCGCTGGCAAACGACGCCGGCTCCGAGGTGCATGTCTTGAATGTCGTGCCCACGTCCGGCATGGCGGTGGTGAGTTCCTATCTCCCTGCAGACTATGCGGAGCGGACCGTATCCGGCGCGCAGGAAGCGCTGGAGATGGCACTTGAAGGCAAACAGGATATCTGTAAGCCCGCAGTCCTGAAGGGGCATGTCGCGCGTGGTTCTGTCTACCAGGAAATCATGCATGCTGCAGATATGCTTGAGTGCGATGTGATCATCATGACGGCGCACAGCCCGGAGCTGAAGGACTACCTCCTCGGCCCCAATGCGGCGCGCGTGGTGCGTCACGCCAAGCAAAGCGTCATGGTCATTCGCGGATAAAGCCGATGCGCTCGCGTCATGTTTTTCCGCGCCATACGAAAGCCGATTTGCCGATTGCCGTTGCAGGCGACGGGCCGTTCATCGTCGATGCCGACGGGCATCGCTATCTGGACGCATGCGGCGGTGCGGCGGTGTCGTGCCTTGGGCATTCCGACGAGACGCTCGCATCTGCCATCCGCGCTCAGGCAGACGCACTGGCATATGCACACACGAGCTTTTTCACGACGGACCCGGCCGAGCAACTTGCTGAGCGCTTGGCAAAGCTTGCGCCCGGCGATCTCAACCGCACATATTTCGTCTCCGGCGGGTCGGAGGCTATGGAGGCGGCGCTCAAGCTTGCGCGTCAATTCCACATGGAAAGCGAGCAGCCAAACCGCATCAATATCATTGCGCGATGGCAGAGCTATCATGGCAATACGCTCGGCGCATTGTCAGCCGGTGGCAATCGCTGGCGGCGTGCGCAGTTCGAGCCGATGCTTTCACCGGCAATGCACCATGTCAGCCCCTGCAACGCATATCGCGGTCAATTGGTCGGAGAAACCGACGACGCCTATGGCGACCGCTTGGCCAGCGAATTCGAAGCGAAGATCATGGAGCTTGGCGCGGGCACTGTGGCCGCCTTCGTTGCCGAACCAGTGGTTGGCGCAACCATGGGTGCAGTGCCGCCGGTTGATGGATATCTCAGAAAAATGAAGTCCGTTTGTGAGCGCTACGGCATTCTCATGATCCTCGATGAGGTCATGTGCGGCATGGGCCGCACGGGCACGCTGTTTGCCTGCGAGCAGGATGGCGTGGAGCCTGACATGATCGCCATTGCCAAGGGATTGGGCGCCGGAGCGCAACCGATTGGTGCATTGATGGTGAGCGACCGGATCTACGACACGCTTGAAAGCGGTTCAGGCTTTTTCCAGCACGGCCACACTTATCTCGGCCATCCAATGGCATGCGCCGTCGGCAATGCGGTGCTGGAGCGGCTAATTGATGACGATGTGCTCGGCCAAGTTCGTCCTGCGGGTCAGAGGCTACGCGACGCCCTCACCGCGCGCTTCGGCAATCACCCACATGTCGGTGATGTCCGCGGACGCGGCCTCTTCATGGGCATCGAAATGGTCGCAGATCGCGGCACCAAGCAACCGTTCGATCCGGGTTTTGGTCTTGCTGCGAAGATCAAGAAACGAGCAATGACAGAACGGCTGATGTGCTACCCAATGAGCGGCACCATCGACGGACAACGCGGTGATCACATTTTGCTGGCACCGCCCTTCATCATTGATGAAACGCATATCGAGATGATCGTTGACCGTCTGAGCATTGCCATCGAGGCGAGCTTGCCGAATTAACTCTGATGCCGACGCGAGACGTGTCGCGCCTCACTCCAACAAGAATTGCTTTGGCAGCAAATACGGAGAATCGGTCTGCGGATCGGTTTCGATTTTCAGACGCGCTCGAACTTTGCTCCAGACCGATAAAGCTGGTTGTGGGCGGCCACTAACGGCACGGCCGGTGTGGATGAGATAGCCTGAAGCATGGCAATTGCGGTTTCAAAGCCAATCATGCCGTGCTGCAGATCGACAGTGACGCTGTCAAAACCTTGATGCCCTGCGCCTTCCGCCAGATAGCCGGACGGGATCGAAAGCCATGCATTGATGATCGGCTTTTTGTCTGTCAGCAAGGCGCGCAATCGGTTTGATCTCATGTCTTCGCCAATCTGTCTGCGGCGCGCTGAAAGGCGAAATTTCCCACCAAGAATGCGTATTCACCGCCCTTGAATACGCATTCTTGGTGTGTATAGCTTTGCATGTGACTTGTCGCAATGGGAGGAAAGCATGCGAAAAAGAACATTTCTGGCTTCGGTCGTGGCCGGAGCCGCGATGGCCATGGCGCCGGTCGTGGCGTCTGCGGAGGGGCACTCGGAGAAGTATAATCTGCTGGCTGGCAAGCCGTTTGAGGGCACCAAGCTTAACATCTTGAGTGTTGTGACGCCGCAGTTTGACGGCCTTATGCTGCGCGACGAAGAATTCACTGAACTGACAGGCATCGAACTGGAATGGACCTTCATCCCGTTCGGTTCGCTGCAGGAAAAAATCAACGCTGAGGGTATCGCCGCAAACGGCACGTTCGACGTGGTCAACTATCTCGACAGCTGGGGTCCGCCAAATGCGCATTGGCTGAAATCTATTGATGAACTGATGGAGCGCGACGGCATCAGCATGGATCGCTATCCGGCCGCTTT
>JBCBHR010000200.1:0-4456 GCA_038525365.1 Pseudomonadota bacterium
CGGGTTTTTAAAAGTCGAGCCGCCGGTCTTCTCCTTGATCGGCTGAGACGTCTCGCGGTGATGCTGCACCTCATCCATCTTGGCCTGAATGGTGGCTTTGTCCTCCGCGTAGCCCTCAAGGACCGCGCGCGTGAAGATAATGTCAGTTGCTGCTGACGAATGACGGTAGCTGTAACCCATATCAGTATTAGTCAGAACATGCTTACGCCCCTGCCGATCAACCGCGTTCACTTCGACAACGCGCTCGCGCGTCTCAACGCCATTGGCGCCCGCATTCATGCGCAACGCTCCGCCGAGCGCGCCCGGGATGCCGTGATAGAAATGAAAACCGCCAATGCCTGCGTCGCGGGCACGCGCGGCGAGCATCTTGTCCGGCACCGCCGCACCCGCGACGAGGCGCGTTTCACCGTCTTGTTCAATGCCGCCAAAACCCCGCGCCGACAGCCGCACGACGACACCTTTGATGCCGCCGTCACGAACCATCAGGTTGGAACCGACACCGATGACCATCACCGAAACATCGCCCGGCAATGCGACTAAAAACGTCGCCAAATCGTCTTCGTCCGCCGGTTGAAACAACACTTCCGCAGGCCCGCCGGTGCGAAACCATGTCACCGCACTCATCGGCGCATTTGGTGTCAGGCGCCCGCGTATCTCGGGCATTTCCGGGCGCAAGCGCCCCAGCAGCGCATCACCATCGATGACAGCCATCGTCAGGCCGCCTCGTCAGCAAGTTCGCCGGGCAGCGCATAAGCCCACTGCGTGATGTTGCCCGCCCCCAAATAGATGACGTAGTCGCCGGGCTGTGCCTCCGACTTGATCAGCGGCGCAACATCGTCTGGTCCGGCGATCAGCCGCGCATCGCGGTGACCACCAGCCTTCATGCGGCTGACCAACTCAGCGGAATGCACATCTTCAATCGGCGCTTCACCGGCTTCATAAACCGGCGCAATCAGTGCGGTATCGGCCTCGTTGAAACAGGCTGCGAAATCATCAAACAGGTCGCGCAGGCGCGTGTAGCGGTGCGGCTGCATAACCGCGAACACTTTCGAAGTCCCAGCTGCTGATCGCGCAGCCTCCAGCACGGCTTTGATCTCAACCGGGTGGTGGCCGTAGTCATCGAAGATACTCACGCCGTTCCAGTCGCCCGTGTGTGTGAAACGGCGTTTGACGCCGCCAAACGAAGCCAGCCCGGCCTTGATCTGCTCGGGCGTCATACCAAGTTCGTGGGCGACTGCGATTGCTGCTGTCGCGTTGGAGACGTTGTGCGCGCCCGGCATCGGCAGCGCCAGACCATCCAGCGCAATCGTATCACCGGATTTTCGGTCACGGATTTCAACATCAAAAAGAGAGGTGGCGCCCGCCATGCCACGCGGCGTGAAGCGCACATCCGATTGCGGGTTTTGGCCATAGGTAATCAACCGACGATCCGTCACGCGGCTCACCAACGCCTGCACTTCGGGATGGTCGATACATGCGACACCAAATCCGTAAAACGGCACGTTCTCCACAAATTGGTGAAACGCCTCACGCACTGCATCAAACGAACCATAGTGATCGAGATGTTCGGGGTCGATGTTTGTGATCACGGCCACATCGGCGGGCAGCTTCAGGAACGTGCCATCGCTCTCATCGGCTTCAACGACCATCCATTCGCCCTCGCCCATGCGTGCGTTGGTGCCGTAAGCGTTGATGATGCCGCCATTGATGACGGTCGGGTCAAGACCGCCTGCCTCCAGCAATGTGGCGACCATGGATGTGGTGGTCGTTTTGCCGTGCGTACCGCCGATCGCAATGCAATTTCGAAACCTCATGATCTCGGCCAGCATCTCTGCGCGGCGCACCACAGGCAATAGACGTTCACGGGCTGCAACCAGTTCCGGATTGTCCTTCTTGATCGCCGTTGAGACGACCACGACCTCCGCATCACCAAGGTTTTCCGGCGCATGCCCGACAAAAACGTCAATGCCCTTTGCGCGCAGACGCTGGACGTTTGCACCGTCGGCTTGGTCCGAGCCCTGTACGGCATAGCCCAGATTGTGCAACACCTCCGCAATGCCAGACATGCCGATCCCGCCAATGCCGACAAAGTGCACGCGACCGATATTTTGAGGCATTTTCATGGGCGGAAGTTCCGATCAGATGTCAGGCGTTGGCGGCTTTGAAGTCCGCAACAGGTTGGCCTGACGCAATAGCCTCTGCCAAATCTGCGAGCAAGACCGCCGCATCGCGCCGCCCGGCAGCACGCGCTGCGGCGGCCATGGTGCTCAGCTTTTCAGGATCAGCCAAAAGCGCGCCGATCTCTGTAGCAACGGTATCAACATTGAGGTCCTGCTCACGGCGTACCAGCGCACCACCAGCCGCCTCCATTGCCGCCGCGTTCGCCGCCTGATCATGATCCAATGCGTGTGGATAGGGCACGAAAATCGCGGGCCGCCCGATTGCGCCAATTTCGGCCACGGTTGACGCACCGGACCGTGCCATCACCAAATGCGCGCCTGCGATGCGCGAGGGCAAATCGCTGAAGAATGGCGACACGTCTGCGGCGATGCCCGCTTCGGCATAGGAGGCTTTGGCGGGGCCTTCGTCCTCCGGGCGTGCCTGCTGCGTCACTTGCAAACGAGGCTTGATGTCTTCGGGCAGTTTCGCAAGCGCGTCCGGCATGGTTTGCGAGAAAAACCTTGCACCCTGACTGCCGCCAAAAATCACAATGCGGATCGGAGCGCTGCCTCGTTTGGGCGCTGAGTACTTTTGGTCCGATGCCGCCAGAACGGCGGGACGCACCGGATTGCCCGTCTCGACAATTTTGTCGGCATGATCACCTTCGGCTTTCAAAAACCCGCCCGCAACCGCCGTGACACGCCCCGCAAGCATCTTGTTGGCACGACCCATCACGGCGTTTTGCTCGTGGATCATAGTCGGTCGACCGCCACCTGCGGCCAACAATGGTGGGATCGTCGGATACCCGCCAAAACCGACAACGGCCATGGGCTTGAGCTGGCGCATCAAACTGGCCGACTGGCGCAGCCCTTTCCAGATCGCAAACGCTGCACCGGCCATTTTGATGGGGTTTCGGCTGGACGGTGTACCCGATGCGATCACATGCATCGCCTCGCCTGGGAACCGGTCGGCGTACTTTTGGGCGCGATCATCGGTGGCAAGATGAACCGACCAGCCGCGCGCGATCAACTCATGCGCCAGCGCTTCGGCAGGAAAAAGATGCCCGCCGGTCCCACCTGCGCTCAGGAGGATGGTGCCCTTGTCGCCTTCACTCGCCAATCACTTCACTCCGCCGCAACCGTTGCGTCATGGGCCTGAAATGGAACTTGCCGCGCCCTCTGTTCCGCTCTTCGACGTGTCAACGCCAAGAGGAAGCCCGCGCTCATGGCAACCGCGATCATCGATGAGCCTCCATAGGACACAAACGGCAAAGTCATGCCTTTTGCAGGCATCAGGTTGAGGTTCACCATGATATTGATCATCGATTGTAGCCCGATCATGATGGCGAGGCCGGAAATTGCGAGCCGCCGGAACATGTCCTGCTCCGCGCCGCCGCGGGCCAACCCGCGCAACACGATCACCGCAAACACCGCCACCAGCAGCATGCACGCGATGATGCCGTATTCTTCGCCCAACACTGCAAACACGAAGTCGGTGTGGCTGTCCGGCAGGATGCGTTTCACCGTGCCTTCGCCGGGACCCTGACCAAACCACCCACCGCGCACAATTGCTTCACGCCCGGTATCGACCTGAAAATTGTCGCCCTCACCGGTCAGGAACCGGTCAATCCGCCCGGCCACATGCGGCATGGTGATGTAGGCAAAAACTGCGCCAACAGCGCCGATGCCACCAAGCACAACGATCCAAAGCCAGCTCATACCCGCCAGAAAGAACATCGCGCTCCACGTTCCGGCAACGAGCATGGTCTGGCCGAAGTCAGGCTGAGCAACGAGTAGGGACGCGGCGATTGCAAAGAGAATGCCGGCAAACAGATTACCGGGAATGTCCGGCCGCTTGGCATGTTCGGCAAAAAGCCAAGCACACAGGATCACAAAGGCAGGCTTCATGAACTCCGACGGCTGAACGGAGATGCCTGCGATCCGCACCCAGCGCTTCGAACCTTTGACTTCAACGCCGAAGAAAAGCGCTGCCATCATGAGCAGCAACGACCCGCCAAGGACAACCAAAGCAACGCGTCGGGTTTGTCGGTCATCGAGGAACGACAGCCCGATCATCACTGCGCCCGCCGGAATGAGAAACATGGCGTGTCGCTCGACAAAGTGGAAGGTGTCAAGGCCGATGCGCTCGGCGACATTGGGGCTTGCCGCAAACGACAGCACAATGCCGAAGCCCATAAGGATGAAGAAGGCGATCAGGAACCAGCGGTCCACCGTCCACCACCATTCGGCAATCGCTCCACGATCACTGCGCCGATACATGGGCCGTCTCCTCTAAG
>JBCBHR010000201.1:0-4455 GCA_038525365.1 Pseudomonadota bacterium
ACCTCGGTATGGGTCCCGGCTCGCGCTTCGCTTGGCCGGGATCACTAATCCTAGGGATACATCCACCCCCACTTAGTCATCCCGGACAGCCAACGGCTGATCCGGGACCCATTCCGTGAAGTCGGATCATATACACCTAACCACCCGCACCACGCTAGCCGCCCGGCATGCCAAACAGTGTGAGATGGAGTGGCGGTGCTTCTACCGCCGGGCTCTCCGATCCCAATATGCCGAAAACCTAGGCGGCCAGGTCGCGCAGCACGTAGTGCAGGATGCCGCCATTGTTGACGTAGTCGATCTCATCGGCGGTATCGATGCGGCAGATAAGGGGCAGGTCGGCGGTGCGGCCGTCGCCATAGGTAAGTTTAGCGATGACTTTTTCGCGTGGTTTGACGTCGGCCAAGCCTTCGATTGTGACCGTCTCATCGCCTTGCAGGTTCAGCGTTTTCCAGCTTGTGCCTTCCTCAAAGACGAAAGGCACGATACCCATGCCGACGAGGTTGGAGCGGTGGATGCGCTCAAAAGATTGGGCGATCACGGCTTTGACGCCGAGGAGGTTCGTGCCCTTGGCCGCCCAGTCACGCGATGAGCCGTTGCCATATTCACCACCGGCAAACACCACCAGCGGAACGCCTTCTTCGCGGTAACGCATGGCTGCGTCGTAGATCGGCAGCTCATCCTTGGACGGATAATGGATGGTGAAGCCGCCCTCTTGGCCGTTTTCACCGAGCATGTGGTTGCGGATGCGGATGTTTGCGAATGTGCCGCGCATCATCACCTCATGGTTGCCACGACGTGTGCCGTATTGGTTGAAGTCCATGACGCCGACGCCATTGTCCATCAGATAGGAACCGGCAGGCGATTGGGCCTTGATGGAACCGGCGGGCGAGATGTGGTCGGTGGTGATCTTGTCGCCGAAAAGGCCCAGAACCCGCGCGCCCTTGATGTCGGTCACGCCGCCCGGCTGCTTGCCCATCCCCACGAAGTATGGCGGGTTCTGCACATAAGTCGAACCATCATCCCACGCATACGTTTCGCCGTCAGGCGCTTGCACGGCCTGCCAGTTTGCATCACCCTTGAACACGTCAGCATATTTTTCCTCGTAAAGCTCGCGGGTGACGTGCTCTTCGATGAATTGCTGGATCTCCGCGCTCGACGGCCAGATGTCCTTGAGCATCACATCATTGCCGTCCTTGTCCTGACCGATTGGCTCGGTCGTCAGGTCAATCTTGACGGTGCCTGCCAGAGCATACGCAACCACCAGCGGCGGCGAGGCCAGATAGTTGGCCTGCACATCGGGCGAAATGCGGCCCTCAAAGTTGCGGTTGCCGGACAGGACACCCGCCGCGATCAGGCCCTTGTCGTTGATCGTTTTGGAGATCGCCTCGGGCAGCGGGCCGGAGTTGCCGATGCAGGTCGTGCAGCCGAAGCCAACGAGGTTGAAGCCGATCTGGTCGAGCTCTTTTTGCAGGCCGGAATTGTCGAGATACTCGGCAACAACCTGCGAACCCGGTGCGAGCGATGTTTTTACCCACGGTTTTTGTTTCAACCCGATCTTGTTGGCATTGCGCGCCAGAAGACCGGCGCCGATCAGCACCGACGGGTTGGATGTGTTGGTGCACGACGTGATCGCCGCAATGGCAACATCGCCATTGCCGAGGTCAAAGTCTTCACCTTCAACGGCGTGGCGCTTGTCGAGTTCAGTCGCGTTCTTCTTGTATTCTGCGACGAATGCATCACGGTAGCCCGAGCCGATATTTTCAAGCGGAATGCGTCCCTCGGGACGCTTCGGACCCGCCATGGACGGCACAACGGCGGCGAGGTCAAGGTCCAGCGTGTCGGTGAAGACAGGCTCTTCGCCCGTCACACGGAACATGCCCTGTGCCTTGCAATATTCTTCCACCAGCGCGACACGGTCGTCTTCGCGGCCGGTCATCTGCAGGTAGCGCAGGGTTTCACCATCAACCGGGAAGAAGCCGCAGGTTGCGCCGTATTCCGGTCCCATATTGCCGATGGTCGCGCGGTCGGATGCGGTCAGCGCATCGAGGCCTTCGCCGTAGAATTCGACGAATTTGCCGACCACACCTTTCTGGCGCAGCATCTGGACGACGGTCAAAACGAGGTCGGTCGCGGTGACGCCTTCCTTGAGCGCGCCGGTCAACTTGAAGCCGATCACTTCCGGCAGCAGCATGGAGATCGGTTGGCCGAGCATGGCGGCTTCGGCCTCAATGCCGCCAACGCCCCAACCCAGAACACCGATGCCGTTGATCATCGTGGTGTGGCTGTCGGTACCGACGCATGTGTCCGGATAGGCGATCGTCTCGCCGTCAGCGTCTTTTGTCCAGACCGTCTGGCCGAGATATTCGGTGTTGACCTGGTGGCAAATGCCGGTGCCGGGCGGCACGACGCGGAAATTGTCAAACGCCTGCTGGCCCCATTTCAGGAAGCGGTAGCGCTCGCCATTCCGTTCGTATTCCAGCTCAACATTGCGGGCAAACGCGTTTGGATTGCCGAACTCATCAACGATCACCGAGTGGTCGATCACCAGATCGACGGGGACAAGCGGGTTGATCTTTTGCGGATCGCCGCCAAGATTTTTCATCGCATCACGCATGGCGGCAAGATCAACCACGGCAGGCACGCCGGTGAAGTCCTGCATCAAAACGCGCGCCGGGCGGTAGGCGATTTCGTAACCGGCCTTGCCCTTGTCGTTCAGCCAGGACGCAACGGCCTGGATGTCGGCCTTGGTGACCGAGCGGTCATCTTCGTTGCGCAGCAGGTTTTCCAGCACCACCTTCATGGAGAACGGCAGTTGTGAGACGCCATCGAGGCCGTTTTTCTCGGCTTCGACGAGGCTGTAATAAACGTATTCCTTGCCATTGGCCGTGAGCGTGCGGCGGCAATTGAAGCTGTCGATCTTTGACACGTAAATTCCTCCAGTCAGGGCGGGCGAAGGCCGCCCGGCTGCGGCGCAAAAGGCGCCAAACGCCCGGTGGCGCAAATGCCGACCGGATTTGACCCGTCTTTAGAGCCTTTTGCGTGCACCGCACCAGACCAACCAAGGTCAAAAAGGACCGGCGATTGCAACCTCCGCCGGTTTCATGCTCATTGCGCGCATGGAGAGGGATGGTTTGCGGCTGATTGTCAGCGATCTGGGCGTTTCGCGCGCCGGTCGCACCATTTTCGCCGAGGTATCATTTGGACTGTCACGCGGCGAGGGGCTTTTGGTCGTCGGGCCGAACGGTTCGGGCAAATCGACGCTGTTGCGCGCCATCGCCGGATTTTTGCCGGTCGATGCGGGTTCATCGAAACTGGAGCCGACCGCTGATCCCATTGGCCTACATGCACATTTCCTCAATGCGATGAACGCCATGAAAGGCGCGCTGACGGTGCACGAGAACTTGGCCTTTTTCCAGAAATTTGGCGGTGAGCCGCACCTGTCTGTGCAAGACGCGCTTGAGGCCGTTCGGCTGTCCCATGTGATCGAAAACCGGTTTGGTGACCTGTCGACCGGCCAGCGTCGACGGGTTGCGCTTGCGCGCCTGCTTGTCAATCACCGTCCGATCTGGCTGCTCGATGAGCCGACATCGGGTCTCGACGCTGCATCAGAAGAGATGTTTGCCCGCCTGGTCGCCGACCACATGGCCGAAGGCGGCATCGTTATCGCGGCAACGCATTTGCCCATCGCGGTTGCGGGCATGAAAACGCTGCGTTTCGAGGAGGAACCGGCGTGATTGCGCTGATCGGACGCGACATCCGTCTTGGCGTGCGGGCAGGCGGGAGCGGATTGATCGGCGTCCTGTTTTTCCTGTCGGTCGTCGCCGTTACGCCATTTGCCATTGGTCCGGACCTCAATCTCCTGTCCAAGATCGGCCCGGCGATCCTGTGGATCGGCGCTTTGCTGGCGTCTCTGCTCGGGCTCGACAGGCTCTTTCAGATCGATCTGGAGGACGGCGCGCTCGATGTGTTGGTGCTTGCGCGACATGACCAACCCTTGGCGGTGACCGTTTTGGCCAAATGCATCGCGCACTGGGTGGTGACCGGCATGCCGCTTGTTGTGGTGGCACCGCTTTTCGGGGTGCTCCTCAACATGCCGCTGGAGGCGACGCTTGCGACGACCGCCACGCTTCTCGTTGGCACACCGGCCATCACGCTTATCGGCGCGGTGGGTGCGGCGGTGACGGCTGGGTTGCCGCGCGGTGGATTGCTGGTTTCGGTGATCATCCTGCCATTCGTCATTCCCGTCCTGATCTTTGGCGTGATGGCATCGTTTGGCGCGGTCACGGACCCCGCACCGTTCCTGCAGCCGTTCCTTTTGCTTTGCGCGATGACCCTGTTCTTTGCGGTTCTGGGGCCTTTGGCAGCCGGATTTGCCCTTCGCCAATTGGAAGGCTGATCAACGCTTTAGGAAGGCATCCAAGGCTTCGGCCACCGCTGCCGGGGCACAGACAGGCG
>JBCBHR010000202.1:0-4446 GCA_038525365.1 Pseudomonadota bacterium
GGAAACGAGGTTCTGAATGAGCCTGCGCAGCAGATTGCGGTCGGTCTCGACATTCACCGATGTGGCCAACACGCGGAAATCCAGGTTCTTTTCCGACGCTTGGGGCTGGAAGTCAGTCTCGATCTGCTTCAGCAGATCACCGAGCGAAAACACGGTGCGTGTTGGCTGCAAGGCACCTGCATCGAGCCGCGAAATGTCCAGCACCGCGCCGATGATTGTCTCCACGCTGTCAAGCGCACTGTCGATTTTCATGACCGTCTCGCGATGCGGCGCTTCGCCAGGCATGCTCTCCACAAGCGAGGTGGCATAGAGCCGGGCTGCGTTGAGCGGTTGGCTGATGTCGTGACCGGCCGCTGCCAAAAAGCGCGTCTTGGAAATGTTGGCGTCTTCGGCCGTCCGCTGTGCCTTGGCGAGCTCTTCATTCACCTTCGTCAATTCAGAGGTCCGCGCCTGCACCCGCACCTCAAGGCTTTGCTTGGTGCGCTGCAGAGCTTCATCGGCCTCCACGCGTGCGGTGACGTCAGTGTAGGTCACCACGAGACCACCATCGGGCATCGGGTTGGAGCGCACTTCGATGATGCGGCCAGAGCTTTTCAGCGGTAACTGCCAAGCGCGTTTGAAGTGGCTGATATTTTCAACTGCATCGGCTTCCATGCCCGCATCGATCTGACCGTTTTCCAAGAGGAAACCCGTGATAGATTTCAGCGGCATGCCGAAATTGCCCATGTGCGGCGGCAGGCTGAGCAGGCGGCGGAATTGGCCGTTCCAGTTGGTCAAACGGAACTCATTGTCGAACACCGAGATGCCCTGATCCATCTGGTCGAGCGCTTTTTGAAGAAGGTCGCGGTTCTGGTGCAGCGCTTCGGACGCATCGTCCAGCAGCCGCACGGTCTCAGACGACGATGCACCGTCCTTTTCAAAGACCAGCGACAGGACCAGGCGCGCAGATGCTGATCCAATCGCGCTGGCCAACACCTGCTCAGCGTTTTGCACGATGCCGACGTCGCAGATGGTGTCTGGCGTCAAATTCCTGCCTTCGCGCTTGGCATAGCTGTCAAAAGCCCGCTCTGCACGCGCCGCGCCGACATAGCGCGAGAGGACGGAGTTCAACTCTTCAACGGTCACCGTCGTCCGGAAGCGCTTCAAGCTGACAGTCTGTTGCGGTTCGCGAGGAATGAACGTGATTGCCTGCACACGCTCCAATGGGCGGTTCGTGCGCGTCAACGTGCCGATCAGCAGGAAGGAAGTGTTGAAAAGGAAGCTCCAAAAGACGCCATGGATAAGTGGGTCCGCCTGCATGCCAAACAGCGCTTCGGGGCGCAGTGCTGCAAAACCAAGTAGGCCCTCGGTCATGATCGGGGCATCGGGACCGACAATCGTCGGCAACAGCAATGTATATGCCCAGATCAAAAAGCCGCTTGCCAAGCCCATGGATGCACCACGTGCATTGGCTCTGCGCCAGACCAGGCCGATGAGGAACGCGGGCAGGAACTGCGCGATGGCTGCAAACGAAAGAAGGCCCATCGCTGCCAATTGCGCGTTCCCGCCCGCATGCGCCTGATAATAGGTCGCCGCCAGGATGATGAGCGCGATGGCGACGCGGCGCACCTGCAAAATAAGGTCAGACCAATTGCTGCCCGGCACGCGGCGCGCATCACCCAAACGTTGAAGCGCCAGCGGCAAGATCAGGTCGTTGGAAATCATGATCGACAGCGCAACGCAGGCGACGATCACCATGGCAGATGCCGCCGACAGGCCGCCGATAAACGCCAGTAGCGCAAGCCATTCCTGCCCGGCAGCAAGCGGAAGTGCCAGAAGATACATGTCGGCAGGGGCGCTGTCGCCAAGCTGCGTCACACCAGTGATTGCGACCGGCATGACCAGCACATTGATGGCGATCAGATATGCTGGAAAGAGCCATGTCGCGCGACGCAGTTCAACATCCGAGCGGTGCTCCACGACGATGACGTGAAACTGGCGCGGTAGCAAAAGCACCGCGCTGGCACTTAACACGGTCAGCACCACCCAGCGGCCATTCAGAGCGCCGCGATCTATCGCTTCTTTCACTTCCGGGTTCGTCACAAACGCCGTTTGTACGGTTTCGAACCCGCCATAGAGCCACAGCACGATGAGTGCGGAGACGAATATCGTGATCGCCAATTTGAGCGCCGATTCCACGGCAATGGCGAGCATCAGCCCGTCCTGGTGCTCGGTCGCATCGGCATGACGTGTCCCAAACAGAACGGTGAATGCAACGAGCGTGGCGGCGACGATGATTGAGATGTCGACCGGGAACTGCGCGTTCAAATCCGCATGGTCCACCATCAGCGTGACGGAATCGCTGACCGCTTTCAGTTGCAGCGCCACGTAAGGCACAGTGCCGACCACTGCGATCAAGGTGGCGATACCGGCAACGCGGGCGCTTTTGCCGTATCGCGCACCCAAAAAGTCAGCAATCGTGGTGATGCGTTCGGACTTCGCCAAATGCACCGTGCGGCGCAGCAGCGGATAGCCGAAGGTGAACATGAGGATCGGGCCGATGTAAATCGCGACGAACTCAAAGCCGCGCTCCGCCGCAAGCCCGACCGAGCCAAACAGGGTCCACGATGTGCAGTAGATGCCGATGGACAGCGCGTAGAGGTTTGGCTTGGCGCGCGCATTGGCCCTCGTTGCCATGTTGCGGTCGCCATAAGCGGCAATCGCAAACAAGGCCGCAAGATAGGCAAATGCCGTCAGCGCTATGAGCCAACCCGGCATAGATGTCCTCCCGATCAGCCTGCAACTTTTCAGGTTTGGCCGATTTTGTCCAACCGGCAGAGGGGAGAAAGCGCAGTCATACTAATGTCTTAACAATCGGTTTACGTTGCGATAATGTCCCGCGACCGCAGGTTGCGGTCATCTGGTCCCAAAGCGCAAGGAGAGGGTACGTGCTTAACGAGTTCAAGGAATTTATCGCCAAAGGCAACGTCATGGATTTGGCCGTTGGCGTCATTATCGGTGGGGCGTTTGGCGCCATCGTCACGTCGTTGACCGACGACGTGATCATGCCAGTCGTGGGTGCCGTTTTCGGTGGTCTCGACTTTTCAAACTTCTTCGTGGGCCTTGCTGAAGGCGTCGATGCAACCACGCTGGAAGCGGCCAAAGAACAGGGCGCCGTTTTGGCTTACGGCAACTTCGTGACGCAAGTTGTCAACTTTCTGATCCTCGCCTTCATCATCTTCCTTATGGTCAAAGCGGTCAACAATATGCGCCGCAAGGAAGAGGAGGCTCCCGCCGAGCCGCCTGCGCCGCCAGCAGAGGAAGTTCTGCTAACGGAAATCCGCGATTTGCTGAAGCGCTAAACAAAGCCAAGCAAAGCCTGAATTGAAAGAACCCCGGCCATGCGCCGGGGTTTTTTCGTGTGTTCACGCATGCGGTATGGTGGCGAAAACATTGCCGCGAATCGGGTGCTCCGCTAACTCCCATCCATGGCTGAGACGACAAAACCGCCCTCCGGCGACAATGAGAACGGCGATGGCGACGGCATTGAGCCGATAGACCTGCGCAAGGCGCTGGAGGAGCGATACCTCTCCTATGCGCTGTCCACGATTATGCACCGCGCGCTGCCCGACGCGCGCGACGGCATGAAGCCGGTGCACCGGCGCATTCTCTACACCATGCGTCTGCTGCGCCTTGACCCGACCAACGCCTACAAGAAGTGCGCCAAGATCGTCGGCGACGTGATGGGTAACCTTCATCCGCATGGCGATCAGGCGATCTACGATGCGCTGGTTCGCCTCGCGCAGTCGTTTTCGGTGCGTTATCCGCTCGTCGACGGGCAGGGCAATTTCGGCAACATCGATGGCGATAACGCCGCTGCCTATCGCTACACCGAAGCGCGCATGACCGAAATCGGCACGCTTCTACTGGAAGGCATCACGGAGGATGCCGTCGACTTCCGCGCCACCTACAATGAGGAAGACGAGGAACCGATCGTCCTGCCGGGCGCGTTCCCAAACCTGCTCGCCAATGGCTCGTCCGGCATCGCCGTCGGCATGGCCACATCCATCCCGCCGCACAATCTGGAAGAACTGTGTGATGCCTCGCTTCATTTGATCAAATTCCCGAACGCCACAATCGACAAGCTGGTGGAGTTTGTGCCCGGCCCCGATTTCCCAACCGGCGGCATCATTGTCGAGGACAAGGCATCGATCCTTGAAGCCTACAAGGCCGGTCGTGGTGGCTTCCGCGTGCGCGCCCGTTGGGAGAAGGAGGAGACGGGCCGGCGCGGTTATCAAATCGTCGTCACCGAGATCCCGTATCAGGTGCAGAAATCCAAGCTGATTGAGAAGACGGCGGAATTGCTGCTGGCCAAAAAACTGCCTCTTCTGGCCGACATTCGTGATGAATCGGCAGAAGATATACGCCTCGTGCTGGAGCCGAAGTCACGCTCCGTCGATCCGGCAC
>JBCBHR010000203.1:0-4445 GCA_038525365.1 Pseudomonadota bacterium
GGAAGCTGTAAGTGAAGCCGCTGCAGGGGTATTTCTCCTGAATTGATGTGCATTGAATATACGCATGTCGTGTGCGCTATCTGCGGGAGAATGGCCATCCGCTGCAGGAATTCATGCGTGACGACATACGCCTTGCTTGTGAAGCTTACGGCAAGACTTGGCGTGTATCGCACTGGGCCCGGGCGCTATTTTTGTCGATGTACAGGCCACTATTCTCGATGATCTGCCGAGGCGGCTGGTTATACCACTGGAGCCTTCATCCATCGTTGGCCGCGCGATTCCAAGGCTCAATCCTGTTTTTGCGATAGACGGCAGCCAATTTGTCTTGCTGACAGATCAAATGGTTAGCGTGCCGACCTCCGTGTTGAACACGCCGGTGACAAGTTTGCAGGTCCACAGCGACGAGATAATGTCCGCCATCGATTTCGCGTTCCTTGGGTTTTGATGCCGCCTTGCCAAAACCACAATTGGCGCTTATTTGAGCTTTATCGACAATAGGCCGAACGACCCATCGACCAGCATATCCGCCACGAAGATATGCGCCGTAGACGTCTCTACTCCTCTTTATCGATCAGAAAGCACCCGGATTGGTGCACGTCACACCGCGATAAAAAGGATACGCGACATGGCACAAGGTACAGTCAAATGGTTCAACGCAACAAAAGGCTTCGGCTTTATCGAGCCAGCTGAAGGCGGCAATGATGTGTTCGTTCACATCTCCGCCGTTGAACGTTCGGGCATGGCCGGTCTCGCAGAAGGCCAAAAGGTCAACTACGACATCGAGCAGGACCGCCGCACAGGCAAGTCCGCTGCTGCGAACCTCTCAGCCGCCTAATTTGCGCTGAAATCGGTTTGAAAGGCGGGCCTCGTGCCCGCCTTTTTCATTTGTGCAGTTCTGCGCCGCTTGCAAAGCCGCATCACATGCATAATCTGACCTTAAGACAGTGCGGTTCCCGTGCATCTCATGCGGGGGCCGTTTTTATTTTGGTCCGGCGCGCCAACGCTTGAGTGAGCGACACGCGCCGCAAGAACGAAAAGAAGGATGGAACGATGGAAAAAGTTCCGATGACACGCAACGGCTATGCCCAGTTGCAGGAAGAATTTCGCTGGCGCACGCAGGAAGAGCGCCCGCGCATCATCGAGGCAATCGCCGAAGCGCGCGCCCATGGTGACCTGTCTGAAAACGCTGAATACCACGCCGCCAAGGAAGCCCAGGGCCACAATGAAGGCCGCGCCAGCGAGCTTGAGGGCCTGATTTCGCGCGCGCAGGTGATCGACGTCACGGCCATGTCCGGCGACACGGTGAAGTTTGGCGCAACGGTCACTTTGACTGACGAAGACACCGAGGAAACCAAGGTCTATCAGATCGTGGGCGATCAGGAAGCCGATGTGAAGTCGGGCAAGATCTCGATCTCTTCGCCAATCGCACGCGCCATGATCGGCAAAGAAAGCGGCGATTCCATAGAGGTGCAAGCTCCCGGCGGCGCCCGGGCTTACGAGATCGAAGACGTCAAGTTCATTTGATGTTCGGCGGCTAGGTTCGTCGCGACCGGTTTGCATAAAACAATTGCTCGCTCGCCTTGTGCACAATCACGCGAGCGGGCACGTTTGCTCTTGAAACTGCGGTCCGTTCATCTCCATTTGGAGAATGCGAAGAGGTGACCCATGACTGACGTGATCCACACCCCAATGCTCATCATCGGCTCCGGCCCGGCAGGCTACACGGCTGCGATCTATGCAGCGCGTGCCATGCTCAAGCCGGTCATGGTTGCTGGCCTCCAGCAGGGCGGCCAATTGATGATCACCACCGATGTCGAAAATTATCCCGGCTATGCCGACGCTGTGCAAGGGCCGTGGATGATGGACCAGATGCGTCAGCAGGCTGAAAATGTTGGCACCGACATCCGCCACGACATCATCACCGAAGTTGACCTCAATGTTCGCCCGTTCCGCGCAATTGGCGACAGCGGCACGGTTTATACGGGCGATACGCTGGTGATCTGCACCGGTGCGCAAGCGAAATGGCTTGGAATTGAAGGCGAGCAGAAATTCATGGGCTTTGGCGTTTCGGCATGCGCAACCTGCGACGGGTTCTTCTACCGCGACAAGGATGTCGTGGTTGTCGGCGGCGGCAACACGGCTGTCGAGGAAACGCTTTACCTCTCCAATCTTGCAAAGTCGGTGACGCTCGTACACCGCCGCGATGAATTGCGTGCGGAAAAGATCTTGCAGGATCGGCTCTTCAACAAGCCAAACGTCAATGTCGTTTGGGACAGCGAGTTGGTCGATATCGAAGGCGAGAAAACCAATCCCGCCCTGCCCGCAGCGGTCACGCACGCGGTTATAAAAAACCGCAACACGGGCGAAATCACCAAAATGGCGGTGCATGGTATCTTCATCGCAATCGGCCATGCGCCGTCAGTGTCGCTGTTTGAGGGCAAGCTGAAGCAGAAGTCGAACGGCTATCTTTGGACGGCACCGGACTCGACTGTCACTTCCATGCCCGGCGTTTTCGCGGCAGGTGATGTGACAGACGATATCTACCGGCAGGCGGTTACGGCCGCTGGCATGGGCTGCATGGCAGCACTTGAAGCTGAGCGCTTCATCGCCGAGCAAGATGTGGATGTGCACCTCGAGGCCGCCGAATAGGTAAGGAGCGACACCCGCCATGCCGCTCGATTGGGACAAGTTGCGCGTCTTCCACGCAGCGGCCAATGCCGGATCGTTCACGGGTGCGGCGGAAGCGCTGCACATCTCGCAGTCTGCCGTGAGCCGTCAGATATCGGCGCTTGAAAGCGAGATCGGTGTCGCATTGTTCAACCGCCATGCACGTGGTCTTGTTCTCACCGAGCAGGGGGAACAGCTGCTTGGCACGGCGCATGAAGTCTTTCTGAAACTCGAAAACGTCAAGAACCTGCTCTCTGAGCAAACGAGCAAACCGACTGGACGCCTCCGCGTGACCACGACGGTTGGTCTTGGTTCCGGCTGGCTCACCTATCGTGTTCAGGAGTTTCTGGAGCTCTATCCGGACATTCGCATCGAGCTTGTGCTCTCCAACGAAGAGCTTGATTTGGCGATGCGCCAGGCCGACTGCGCCATTCGTTTACAGCAGCCGCAGCAGGTGGACCTGATACAGCGGCGGCTCTTCACGGTGCATCTGCACGTTTACGCGTCGCCCAACTATGTTCGCAAATTCGGTTCTCCCGATGGTCTTGCAGACCTCGATAACCACCGGTTGATTGCATTCGGAGAGCCAGCGCCAAACTATTTGCGTGATCTGAATGCGCTGTTGTCGATTGGGCATGCGGACGGAAACGAACGCGAAGCGGTGCTTGAGATCAACTCGATCATGGCCATGAAGCGCGCCGTTCAACATGGTGTCGGTCTTGCGCTGCTTCCGGACTATGCCGTTGAGAAGGATGCCGGACTGATCCGGGTGATCGAAAATGTCGATCTTCCCTCGTTCGACACATTCTTCGTCTATCCGCAGTCCATGCGTGGCTCTGCCAAATTGCAAGCATTCCGTGATTTTCTGTTCGCAAAGGCCAGAAACTGGCATTTTTAGGCGGATTTGCGCCTTGGATCACTCTTGAGCCATGCATTACTGCATATGTGCAATGCACAATAGAGCATTGTTCAAAGCGGCGCGTTGGACCATCTTGCAAGGGTGCAAAGCAGCATCCTCCTCCCAGCTGCGATGCTAAGTGTTTGACGAGGCATCCTCCTCCCGCCTTTTCAAAAACAAATTGAGCCGGACCGCACTCCTCCTCCCAGCGGTTCGGCTTTTTTGTTTTTGGCGTCCGTCAGCCCGATTTTCAGCTCGCAAGCCTCTATCCGCCACCGCGACACGTCCGGCATTCATTGGCGATGACTGCGTGCATTTGCGGCGTAAAGCTTCATTCACCACTTTACGCACCGCTAACCACACAACGCATTGCGTGCCATTTGAGCGGGCCGTTTTCACCAATCTTCACCAATTTCGCTCAAGTGTTGGGGTGCGCGGCCATGTGTGGGGATGTGGTTGCAGCCGAAACATAACGGGCGGACCATGAACAAGCGTCTTTTGATCCTTGGGGCGTTGGCTGTCGGCTTCGCCGGCACAACGATTGCAGCAGCCGAGTGGTGGTTGCGGAACAACATTGAGACTGTCGTCGTCGAAAAGCAGGTCGGCGCGGAGCGGGCAGCGCAGTTCACGACGATCGCCGTGGCGGCTGAGGAAATGCGCTATGGCACCGTGCTCGACACCACGCTCATAAAAGAAATTGCGTGGCCCAAAGACAGCCTGCCGGAAGGGGCGTTTGCCGACGCACAGGAGTTGCTTGCCGACGGACGCCGGGTTGCGCTTTATCCAATCGCGCCGAACGAACCCATTCTCTCGACCAAGATTTCAGGAAGCGATGACAAGCCGAGCCTTTCGCGCATTCTGGAAGAAGGAAAGCGTGCGG
>JBCBHR010000204.1:0-4436 GCA_038525365.1 Pseudomonadota bacterium
CTTTTGCATGCCGCATGGTAACCTATGCTCCGATTGTCCAATCGGGGAACACCGTCATGAAGATTCTACGCCAAATCCTCCTGGGTTCAGCCGTCTTGGCGGCCGCATCCGCACAAAGCCATGCCGCCGACCGGGCGATGATCGTGATGGATGCCTCTGGCTCGATGTGGGGACAGATCGACGGGAAGACGAAGATCGAGATTGCGCGCGAAACCCTCGCCGATGTGTTGACGTCGGTGCCGGTCGAACTCGAACTGGGCCTGATCGCCTATGGTCACCGCGAAAAGGGACAGTGCGGTGACATCGAAGAGATCGTCGCGCCCGCAACCGGCAACCGCGATGCTATCACCGATGCGGTCAATGGCTTTAATCCAAAGGGCAAGACCCCACTGACCGATGCGGTTCGCCAAGCCGCGCAGAGCCTTCAATACACCGAGGACAAGGCGACAGTTATCCTTGTCACCGACGGCATTGAGACCTGCGAAGCTGACCCCTGCGCGGTGGCAAGTGAGCTTGAGGCGAGCGGTGTCGATTTCACGGCCCATGTCGTCGGGTTCGGGATTTCGGAGGAAGAAGGCCAGCAGGTGGCTTGCCTGGCCGAAAATACGGGCGGCGATTTTATTCTGGCCTCTGATGCGTCGGAATTGGGTGATGCGCTGACTGAAACGGTTGCCGCAACGCCTGCACCGCCACCTGAGCCAGAGCCTACTCCGGCGCCGCCTCCAATCGCTGGACCTGCCGACCTTCGCGCGGTGCTGACCGAAGGCGGCCCTCCAGTTGAGGGTGGCCGTTGGGACGTGACGCGCCTCGACATCGATGAGACCAAAACAAGCTATGGCCTGAACCCGACATATGACTTCATGCCCGGTGACTACCGTGTGACGTTCAAGATCGATCGCGTGGAGCGCTCAATCGATGTCACCGCCGCCAATGCACCGGTAACCGGTGAGATCGTACTGGATGCGGGATTGGTGACGCTTGACGTTGCTTTTGCCGATGGGTCCGAACTCATCGGTGATGCCCGCATCGACGTAAAGTCCGGTGAGTTGGTCAATACGCAGTACGGGACGTTCAGCGCTGTCACGCCTGCCGGGCCAACGCCCGTCAAGGTTCGCAGTGGACGCGCCGAGGCGGATCACGAGATTGAGGTGGTTGCCGGTGAAGCGGTGGCGAAGACACTCGTTCTTCCGGCGGGTCGCATCACAGCGAATGCCACGTTCAACGATGGCAGTGAGGTGGTGCCGGATGTCCGATACGACATTCTCGAGGCCAAGGCGTCCTTGAGCGGCGATCGCAAGACCGTTGAAACGCAATACAATGTGATCGATGCCATCGTCGCGCCGGGAGACTACGTCATGCGTGTCCGGTCAGGGGGTGCTGCAGCGGAGATGGAATTCTCGGTGGAGCAGAACGCGTTGACTGATATCACCGTGCCGATGGATGCCGGTTTGGTCGCGGTAAGTGCTCCAGGCGCAGGCCGCATCGACATCTTGACCAGTCCAAGTGCGCTCACCGGTAAGCAGGATCGCCTGGCGACGCAGTACCAGCCCGAAGTCCAACTCATCCTCAACAGAGGCAGTTACGTCGTGCGTGGTGAATTCGGCGAAGATCGCGCCGTGGTTGAACAGGAGTTCACGATCAGCGCTGGCCAACGCACCGAGGTGACGCTGGAGCAATGATGGTAGCGCGGTGAATTGCGCCTTTGAGTGTATCACGCCTTTGATTTGATGAAAAAAAAGCCGGACTGTCGTGAGAGACAAGTCCGGCCAGTCGGTTGGGAGACGTATGTTAGAGTTCAGCGTCGGCCTTCAGCCTTCGCAAATTCGGTTTGGAGGCGGGCATAGCTCGCTGGGTCGCGGCAGAAATCCGGTGTATCGCCATCTGCGCCATCCGCTGCCAGGCAGTCGCGGCACTTGCCGATGTTCTCGCAGGGTCCGCAAAACTGCACGACGAGGTCTGCAACTACTGCGCGCTTTTGGGCATCACGCCACGCGGAAACAACGTCCATGGCGCGTGTAAAGACATTGGCTACATCGCCCGCCGTGGAAGTGTCTTTTGCAAATGCGTTTGCCATGGTGGTGTCGCTGTCGCCTCGCTCTTGGCAAGTTGTTTGACAACGAATGGGGTGCCTCGCTTTGATATCGATCAAACCGGCAGCAGCGCGGATATTCGCCTTTTGATGGATCGCGCTAAAAAGTTGAATAGACCAAGAACAAGTCGGTCTGCGTGTTCGACGCCCGCTTGAGCCAAGCGCGCAGTTTGTCGGCCTCAAAGTACAAGGCCAGAATCGAATCTGTGTAGATGTATGGGTCTTCCAACGTGGACGCGACCATCCGCGTTACGACATCGCTGGGTGTTTCGCCTTCGCTCACATTGGACGGATTGCTGGCAAATTCGGACCATTGCTCGGTTTCGGCTTTTGTGACGGCATCGATGAATCGCTTGGCCTGCGGAGTTGTCTCATCCTCCCAATAGGCCTCAATCCCCGTATCAGCCGCATCGACGGCATCCACTCGCGGTATCAGCGCTTTAGCGTCCTGATGACGCAGGACCGACAGGCGTGCGGGATACTCAGTTCGGCCAATCAGGCCGCGCAGGGAGGCAGGCAGGGTTTCGTCACGATCTTCCGCGGTGTTGCCATTGTTGGTGCGGGCGAGAAAAGCGGCGAACTCGACATCACCGGCATGCCGGAAATACACCTCAAGCGTATCGAGGTCTGCAAAGGGCAAGCCCATCACGCCGTAATCCGCCTCGCTGATCAGCGCCCACAAAAGCATTTCCAACGCATAGGCGTTGATAAACTCGTTTTCTCTCGGCTCACCGGCGATCAGCGCGGTGACTGCATATTTCCACGTGTCCGGGTCACTGAAGCGTTCCTCAAGCCCATAGTTCTCGACGAACTCGCGATTGGCCAGGATTTCGTCGAGCAGCGCCTGATCATTTGAACCGATTGCAGCGGCTACTTTTTCCGCGGGGACGAAGAATGCCGACAAGGAATACTCCGTCGCGCGACTTGGCGCTGCCGCCAGCGCAAGGGCAAACACACAGAGCATCCACAGCCAAGCATGGTGCGATGCGGCTCGGACAATCGACTTCACACTTGCACCCCACTTTTGCATGCTGCATTGACCGGCATAGGAAATCACTCCACCGACATCGACACAAGACGACAGCACATCATGACACTCGTTGACACCCGCACTCCTGACCCGAAACGTTTTGTTCCCGGCGCCACTGGCGATTGGGAGATGGTGATTGGTTTGGAAGTCCATGCGCAGGTGACGTCACGGTCCAAATTGTTCTCCGGCGCATCCACGGAGTTTGGTGCAGAGCCAAACAACAACGTGTCGCTGGTTGACGCGGCCATGCCCGGTATGCTGCCCGTTATCAACGAAGAGTGCGTGAAACAGGCGGTGCGCACTGGGCTCGGCCTGAAGGCGGAGATCAACAAATACTCGGTCTTTGACCGCAAGAACTACTTCTACCCGGATCTGCCGCAGGGCTACCAGATTTCGCAGTTCAAGCAGCCGATTGTTGGCGAGGGCAAGGTGATGATCTCCGTTGGGCCCGACAAGCAGGGCAATTATGAAGACGTCGAGGTCGGCATCGAACGGCTCCACCTTGAGCAGGACGCTGGCAAATCCATGCACGACCAACATCCGACGATGAGTTATGTGGATTTGAACCGCTCGGGCGTCGCGCTGATGGAAATCGTCTCCAAGCCGGACATCCGCTCGTCAGACGAGGCAAAGGCGTACCTGACCAAGCTGCGTCAGATCGTGCGCTATCTCGGCACCTGTGACGGCAATATGGACGAGGGGTCCATGCGCGCGGACGTGAATGTGTCGGTGCGCAAGCCTGGCGGTGATTTTGGGACACGTTGCGAAATCAAGAACGTCAACTCGATCCGTTTTGTGGGACAGGCCATTGAATATGAGGCGCGCCGCCAGATCGCGATCCTGGAGGACGGCGGGTCCATCGATCAGGAAACGCGGCTGTTCGACCCGACCAAGGGCGAGACGCGATCCATGCGTTCCAAGGAAGAAGCGCATGATTATCGCTACTTCCCTGACCCTGATCTGCTGCCGCTGCAGTTTGATGACGCGTTTATTGAGGCGCTCGCAAAAGACCTGCCAGAACTGCCTGATGATAAAATCGCGCGCTTCGTTTCCGCTGGTCTTAGCCCTTATGACGCCAGTGTGCTTGTCTCCGAGAAGCCGATTGCGGACTATTTTGAACAGGTCGCTGACGGGCGTGATGCCAAATTGGCGGCCAACTGGGTGATCAATGACCTGCTGGGCGCACTCAACAAAGCTGGTCAAAGCATTGAAGACACGCCGGTTTCGCCGGCTCAACTGGGCGGTATCATTGACCTCATCAAGTCCGGCGACATCTCCGGAAAGATCGCAAAAGACCTGTTCGAGATCGTCTGGTCA
>JBCBHR010000205.1:0-4393 GCA_038525365.1 Pseudomonadota bacterium
GTCAAGACCTCCTGCAATTGGCGCCGTTCTTTCTTTTTCAGCCCGTCGAAGATTTCCTTCTCCGCATCACGGATCGCGGTGAGTATTCGTGAAACAATTGCTTCGCCGTCGTCGGTGAGGCGGACAACGACTTGGCGCTTGTCACTGTCGGAGTTTTCACGTGCCACGAAACCCTGTTCTTCCAAGCGGATGATCGTTTTGGTGATTGTGGGTGGCTTGACGTTGAGGCGCGTGGCGATCTTGCCGGGCGGAAGCGCGCCTTCGACAGCCAGCGTCATGAAGATCTTCTCTTGACCCGCATAGATGCCGATGGCGTCAAGGTGTTTGGCGACCTTTGTCTTGGCAAGGCGTGCCGCGTCCTGCAGAAGATCGGTCAGCGGTGGGACATCGGTTTCGGTTGCCGGGATGTAGTATTTGTTCATGGTCAATCTCTAAGCCGACAAAAGAAAAAGTGTAAAGATCACAATGGGTTTCCACGATCAAAAAACCACAGTTTGGCTTCGCAATCCGCTTGGCGTACTGACTTCGGAGGGCGCCGACGCCTCTGGGGGCGTGCTGCTCGCGGACGGGAAAATCGTTGAGCTGATCGGCGCGGGACAATCGCCAAAGACCGCACCGCATGATGGCTGCGATATCGTTGATGCGTCGCAGCACGTGATCTTGCCGGGCCTCATCAACACGCATCATCACATGTACCAAACGCTGACCCGCGCGCATCCTGCTGCGATCAACAAAGAGCTTTTTCCTTGGCTGCAGGCGCTTTACCCGCTGTGGGCGCGGCTGACGCCCGAAGCGCTGCGTGTGGCGACAAAGCTTGCGATGACCGAACTCATGATGAGCGGCGTCACGACGACTTCGGATCATCAATACGTGTTTCCGCCCGGCCTTGAAGACGCGCTCGACATTCAGGCTGATGTCGCGCGTGAACTGGGCATGCGGATCGTGCTCAACCGCGGTTCCATGAATTTGAGCCGGAAGGACGGCGGGCTGCCGCCGGACAGTGTCGTGCAGACGCACGATGCCATCATGGCCGACAGTGAGCGGGTGATTTCGAGGTTCCACTGCACCGATGAGGGGGCAATGACGCAGGTGGCACTGGCGCCTTGTTCGCCGTTTTCGGTCACGCGGGAACTGATGCGTGATACGGCTGAGCTCGCCGCGACATGTCAGTGCGGCTTGCATACGCATTTGGCGGAAACGCATGACGAGGATGCGTTTTGCCTCGAAACCTTCGGGATGCGTCCCGTCGATTATCTGGAATCGGTCGGCTGGCTGAGTGAGCGAACGTGGCTCGCCCACGGGGTGCATTTCAATGATGACGAGGTCGGACGGCTGGGCAAGGCTGGTGTCGGTGTTTGTCATTGCCCAACATCAAACATGGTCCTCGCTTCCGGTCATTGTCGCACGCGCGATCTCGAGGCGGCCGGCGTAAAGGTTGGTTTGGGTGTTGACGGCTCCGCTTCTAACGACGCGTCAAACCTTATGGAGGGGGTCCGGCATGCACTTATGATCAACCGGCTGACCTATGACGCCACCGTCACCCATCTTGATGCCTTGCGCTGGGCAACCGAGGGGTCTGCGGCCTGTATCAATCGCGCGGACCTTGGTCGGATCGCGGTCGGCATGCAGGCAGACTTGGCGCTGTTCAAGCTTGATGATCTGCGCTTTTCCGGGGCGCACGATCCGCTTGCCGCACTGGTCCTGTGTGGTGCGCATCGCGCGGACCGCGTCATGATCGCCGGGCGGTGGACAGTCTTGGATGGCGCGCCGGTTGGTGTCGATCTGGAGCGCTTGCGCGCCGAGCACGGGGCAGCGGCGCGCGTGTTTGCTTAGGCGCTCAGTCCGCCCCGCGCACCGGGGCCATGGCGCCCTTTTCCGGTTTCACCACGCGCTGGACGAAGATAGTCAGACCAACGGCTGCGACGCCGATGAGGTCACTGACCAAGCCGCCTTCAATCAGCATGATCGCAGCGGCGATGAGCGCAAGGCGCATGAACCAGACGACGCGTGCGCCCATAAACCAGCCCTGCACACCTGCCGACAAGAGGAACACGCCTGCAATGGCCGTGATTGATGCACGTACGATTTCCAGCCAGGTACCATCCATGAGGATGGCAGAATTATAGAAGAACATGAACGGCACGATGAAAGCTGAGATGCCGATCTTGAACGAGGCAACCGAGGTCTCCATCGGGTTTGCGCCCGATATCCCTGCGGCTGCATAGCTCGCCAACGCTACGGGAGGTGTGATCGCGGAGACGACCGCGAAATAAAAGACGAAAAAGTGCGCAGTGAGCAGCGGAACGCCGAGGTCAACGAGACCCGGTGCAACGACCGATGCCGCCACCGCGTAAGCCGCTGTCGTCGGCATGCCCATGCCGAGCAGGATCGCGATGCACATGGCAAACACCATGGCGAGCAGTTGCGATGTCTGCGCGATGTCCAAAAGCAGGTTCGAGAACCGCGCGCCGACGCCGGTCAGCGATATCACGCCAACAATGATGCCTGCGCAGGCGCAAACCGCGATTATCTGGATCGACATGAGGCCGGACAATTCGAACGCCTTGGCGACGCGGGCGGGCGTCATGCCGCTGCCGCGATAGAGGGCGGCCCACGCCGCGACGAGGACAAGCGTTCCGATGAGGAGCGGTGTCTGGAAAGATGGCATCTCGACAAGTTGTGCCAAAGCCCCGGTCAGATATCCGCCCAAGCCGATCACGACCATGGCGCCCAAGATTACGTATGACGTGCGACCCGGCTTGAAGAGCGACACCACCGCAGCGGCAACTGTTGCCAACGTGCCTGCTCTAATGACTGAGTAGCCTAGGAACAATGCCACGATGAGGATGAGGATTGGGATGAAGAGATAGACGCGCTTGAGCATCTCACGGAACTTCGGCAGCTCCTCGGATTTCATCCCACGCATGCCAAGCTTGGCGGCCTCGAAGTCCACCATGAAGAACACGGAAACATAGTAGAGCACGGCGGGCAGGATCGCTGCGATAGCGATCTCGGTGTAGGGAATGCCGGTCACCTCGGCCATGATAAACGCGCCAGCGCCCATGATCGGCGGCATGATCTGACCACCGGTGGAGGCCGCGGCTTCAACAGCGCCGGACACCTGTTTGGAATAGCCAACACGTTTCATCAGCGGGATGGTCAGCGAGCCTGTAGCGACGACGTTGCCTGCCGACGTGCCATTGATCATACCCATGAGGCCGGAGGCAAATATCGCAACTTTGGCCGGGCCGCCGCGCGAACGACCGGCGGCGGCAAAGGCGAAGTTGACAAAGTAGTCGCCAACTTTGGAAGCCTGCAGGAAACCCGCGAAGATAATGAAGAGGATGATGTAGGTCGATGAGACGGCCGTCGTTGGGCCGAGGATGCCCGCGTCGGTATAGACCTGGCTGAAGAAGCGTTGCCAGGTTACCGAAGGCGAGTTCAGGACACCGGGGAGATACTGCCCGATGAATATGTAGCACAGGAAGACGGCGGCGATGATTACCAGTGCCAAACCCGCGACGCGGCGGGTCATCTCCAAAATGAGCAAAGTGCCAGCGACAGCGGCAATCGACATGCCGATGGGCGCAAAGGGTGTGCCGGTGGCGTTGCGCATCTGCGTGCCGAAAATCGTCATGAGGTAGGCGGCTACCGCAAAGCCCGCAATCACCAGCGCCAGATCCGGCACGCAAAACGATGAGCGCGACTGCCGGTTCATCCAAGACAAGATGATGCCCAGCACCGTCGCACCCATCAGCGGCGCGCCGAAGAGCCATGTCTCGTTGAATTTGATGCCCGGGTCTATGCCGTTCCACTGCTTCCCGTTTTGAATTTCTACGGAAAACGACAAGGCCATGGCGAGCGCAAAGAGCGCGCCCAAAACGGCAAGCCAACCCGCATAGTTCCAGAGCTTGGTTGCGGGCCTCGTGTCGCTTGCAAAGGACGCGCCGGAAAACAGCACAAAACCCAAAGCAAGCGCACCCGCAATGTGGATGATGCGGAAGTTCCACGTCTCCATCGGAAATGTCGGAAGGAGCGGGATTGTGACGCCCGTCCAAGCCGAAATTGAAACGCCGTTCAGCGCGATCATGTGGAAGTCTGCGTAGATGCCGGAAATGGTGGCAACGAGGATCGCCGCGCGTCCGTGAAACATGCGACGGTTCGTTTCCACCGGCTCATCATCAACGCCCTCGGCCAACACTGGCTCGGCGATATCGTCGTCTGATGTGAGTGTGCCCTTGGCGGTTGTGTCGCTCATGGCCGACCTTCCATTGTCCGGTGGATGCCGTGCGGATTGTCGCCCACGGCGGGATCAGGCAATCGAAACGAAATGCCCGGCACAAGGCCGGGCAATCCATATCGTCGATCAATTCAACGTGTGATCAGCCGCCAT
>JBCBHR010000206.1:0-4388 GCA_038525365.1 Pseudomonadota bacterium
GTTATTCGCACCATTGAGCGGGTATCCAAACCCGGTCGCCGTGTGTATGTGGGCGCAAAATCAATTCCCCATGTTGCCAATGGTCTTGGTATTTCCATCCTGTCGACGCCGCAGGGTGTGATGGCTGACCATGAAGCGCGTGACAAAAACGTAGGTGGCGAGCTCCTGTGCCGCATCTTCTGATGCGTCACGGACTTGGCTGAGTACAAACGAACGGAAACGAACAATGTCTCGTATTGGTAAGAAACCAGTTGCTGTCCCGGAAGGCGTCACCGCCGCCATCGACGGCAATAAGGTCACCGCAAAAGGCCCGAAGGGTGAGTTGCATTTCGTCGTCAACGAGGAAGTCCTCGTGGCCATGGAAGGCAGTGAGATCACCGTGACGCCGCGTGACAATTCAAAAGACGCCCGCTCCAAATGGGGCATGTCACGCACCATGATCGAGAACATCATGACGGGCGTGAAAACGGGTTTTGAGCGCAAGCTGGAAATCAACGGCGTTGGTTATCGTGCGGCCATGCAGGGCAAAAACCTGCAATTGTCCCTCGGCTACTCTCATGACGTGGTCTACGAAATGCCCGATGGCGTGTCTGCTGCATGTCCGAAGCCGACGGAAATCGTGCTGCAAGGCATCAATAAGCAACAGCTTGGACAGGTCGCCGCAGAGATCCGCGCTTTCCGGAGCCCGGAGCCGTATAAGGGCAAGGGCGTCAAATATGCGGAAGAGACGATCGTCCGCAAAGAAGGCAAGAAGAAATAAGGAGCGAACAAGCACATGGCTGGTTCAAAAGCATCAATGGTGCGCCGCGCTCAGCGTGTTCGCCGCCAACTGAAGAAAGTCGCCAATGGCCGTCCGCGCCTGTCGGTGTTCCGTTCTTCGAAAAACATTTACGCGCAGGTCATCGACGACAGCGCTGGCAAAACGGTTGCGGCAGCATCCACACTGGATACTGATCTGCGCGGTGCGCTCAAAACCGGTGCTGACACTGCCGCAGCGGCAGCCGTTGGTAAGCTGGTTGCCGAGCGTGCATCAAAGGCTGGTGTCAAAGAGGTCGTCTTCGACCGTGGCGCTTACATCTACCACGGCCGCGTCAAGGCGCTGGCCGACGCAGCCCGCGAAGGCGGTCTGACCTTCTAAGGACCTTCACCGGGCGGATAACCGCCTCATCGAAACCACCGTGCTACCGGAAAAAAACAAAGGACAAGGATAATGGCACAGCAAGATCAGCGCGGCGGACGCGGAAACCGCAACCGTGACCAACGTGATGAAGCCGATAGCGAGTTCGTCGACAAGCTCGTTCACATCAACCGTGTCGCAAAGGTCGTCAAAGGCGGCCGTCGTTTCGGATTTGCCGCACTCGTCGTCGTCGGTGACCAGAAGGGCCGTGTCGGCTTTGGTCACGGCAAGGCGCGCGAAGTGCCTGAGGCAATCCGCAAGGCAACCGAAAGCGCAAAGCGTGACATGATTTTCGTGCCGCTGCGTTCTGGGCGGACATTGCACCATGATGTCGAGGGCCGTCACGGCGCTGGCAAGGTTCTCCTACGCGCAGCACCGGCTGGTACGGGCATCATCGCCGGTGGCCCAATGCGTGCCGTCTTTGAAACCGTTGGCATGCAGGATGTGGTTGCCAAGTCGCTCGGCTCGTCCAACCCGTACAACATGGTGCGCGCGACGTTTGATGCGCTTAAACACCAGATGCACCCCAAAGACATCGCCGCTCAGCGTGGCCTGAAATATTCCACGCTGCAGGATCGCCGTCGCGACCTGATTGGCGCCGAAGAATAATCGCGGTGGATAGGAGCTGACCCATGGCAAATGACACCAAAGGCGCGACGATCACCGTAGAACAGATCGGCAGCCCGCTTCGCCGCCCTGACGAACAGCGCAAGACGCTGATCGGCCTGGGCCTGAACAAAATGCACCGCCGCCGCACGCTGGAAGACACACCGGCTGTGCGTGGCATGATCCGTAAAGTTCACCATCTTGTTCGCGTCGTCGACGAGCAGGCCTGATCTGACCGGATTTGAAAGGTTTGTACCGATGAAACTGAATGAAATTTCTGACAACAGCGGCTCACGTAAGAGCCGCATGCGTGTTGGCCGCGGCATTGGCTCCGGCAAAGGTAAAACCGGCGGACGTGGCGTCAAAGGCCAAAAGTCTCGCTCGGGCGTTTCGATCAACGGCTACGAGGGCGGCCAAATGCCGATCTACCGCCGTTTGCCGAAACGCGGCTTCAAGAACCTGTTTGGCAGCGATTACAACATCGTTTCCATCGCACGTCTTGAGCAGGCGGTCGAAGCTGGCAAGCTGGACGCCAAGGCACCGGTGACAGCTGAAGCACTCGTCAACGCGGGCGTTCTGCGCCGTGAGAAAGATGGTGTGCGTGTGCTGTCCGACGGCGATGCGAAAACCAAGTTCACGCTGGAAGTCGCCGGTGCGTCTCGCGCTGCAATCGAAAAGATCGAAAAGGCCGGTGGCACCGTCACCGTGCTTGCGCCAAAGCCTGCCGAAGACGCCGAGGCTTAATAAAAGCGCCATCTGTTTGGAGGCCGGGTCATTGATCCGGCCTTTTTTGTGACTTGCGCCCGTATGGGCCAGCGCTTATCTCGGTTAAACGCTTGAGTGCTTCGCGCACCCGCGCAGTCTCACCTGCGCCAAAATAATACGGAGAATTTCGTCCATGGCATCAGCAGCCGAACAGCTCGCCGGCAATCTCAATTTTGGTGCATTTGCAAAAGCCCATGAGCTTCGCCAGCGGATTTGGTTCACGCTCGGCATGCTGCTGATTTATCGCCTTGGCACCTACATTCCTCTGCCGGGCCTTAATATGGAGGCCTACGCACAGGCATTTGCCAACCAGGCAAACGGCATCCTCGGCCAGATCAACATGTTTGCGGGTGGCGCCATTGAGCGCATGGCGATCTTTGCGCTTGGTATCATGCCCTACATCTCGGCCTCGATTGCGATCCAGCTGATGACGTCGGTCATCCCGCAATTGGAGCAGTTGAAGAAAGAGGGCGAACAGGGCCGCAAGGTCATCAACCAATACACACGTTACCTCACTGTTCTGCTGGCGACGTTGCAGGCCTATGGCATTGCGGTTGGCTTGGAAGGTGGGCAGGGCATTGTGGCTGATCCGGGTTGGTTCTTCCGCATCTCGACCGTCATCACACTGGTGGGCGGCACCATGTTCCTGATGTGGCTCGGTGAGCAGATCACGGCGCGCGGCATCGGCAATGGCATCTCGCTGATCATCTTTGCCGGCATTGTCGCAGGATTGCCCGGCGCGATAGCTTCCACGCTGGAATTGAGCCGAACAGGCGCACTCTCTGCAGGTTTCGTCGTTGCCATCATCGTCATTGCGATCGCTGTTATTTCGCTGATCGTGTTCGTCGAGCGCGCGCAGCGACGGCTCCTGATCCAGTATCCGAAGCGCCAAGTGGGCAACCGGATGTTCCAAGGCGACACGTCGCACTTGCCGCTGAAACTGAACACCGCCGGTGTGATCCCACCGATCTTTGCCTCATCCCTTCTGCTGCTGCCCGCAACCGTTGCCGGCTTTTCCAATACGGAAACGTTGCCTGACTGGGGCGCCGCAATTCTGGCAGCGCTCGGCCACGGCCAGCCGCTCTATATGCTTCTTTACGCGGCCATGATTGCGTTCTTCGCATTCTTCTACACGGCCATCGTCTTCAATCCGCAGGAAACGGCCGACAATCTGAAGCAGCATTCCGGCTTCATTCCCGGCATCCGTCCGGGCGCACGGACCGCCGAATACATCGACTACGTCCTCACGCGCATCACGGTCGTCGGCGCGATCTACCTCGTGCTGGTCTGCCTGTTACCCGAATTCCTAATAGCGCAAACCGGGGTGCCGTTTTATCTCGGCGGTACATCTCTGCTGATTGTCGTAAGTGTCACGCTCGATACGGTATCGCAGGTTCAGGGACATCTTTTCGCGCATCAATACGAAGGCCTGATCAAGAAGTCCAAGTTGCGCGGAGGCAAAAAGAAGAGCCGCCGCTAATACGGGAATACAGCGGCCCGTCCGGGCCGTGAGGGGAGGAATTCAATGAAGATGATCCTGTTGGGGCCGCCTGGTGCCGGCAAAGGCACACAGGCCCAGCGGCTCGTGGACGCCTATGAGATCCCGCAATTGTCGACGGGTGACATGTTGCGCGCCGCCGTTGCTGCGGGAACAGACGTTGGCCGCCGCGCGAAAGCCGTTATGGATGCCGGGGAACTCGTATCCGATGAGATCGTCAACGCCATCGTCTCAGAGCGCCTTGACCAAGACGATTGCGCCAATGGTTTCATTCTCGATGGATATCCGCGCACGCTTGCCCAAGCCGACTCAGTTGAGGCGATGCTTGCCGACAAGGGCAAG
>JBCBHR010000207.1:0-4348 GCA_038525365.1 Pseudomonadota bacterium
GGCACACCAGAGCAAGCCCGTGAAGTCGGTGCGCTGATGTATGTTGGCCAGCCGGAATATGATGCAGGCCTCGCAGCCGGTATCCGCGCCAAAGGCGAAGGTGTCACGCGGTTCTTGTGCGTCAACCACGCCATCCAACAGCCAACTGTCGGCGAGCGCTGCCGCGGTTATGCCGATGGCCTTGGGGTCGAACTCGGCGACTCCATGATGGACTCCGGCACTGACCCGTCGGAAATCAAGAACAAGGTCCTCGCTTACCTGTCCGCAAACCCCGACGTTGACGGCATCCTGACGCTTGGCCCGGTCTCCGCTGACCCAACCATCGCCGCGCTGGAAGAAAACGGCATGGCCGGTGACATCCACTTCGGCACGTTCGACCTCGGCGAAGAAATCGTTAAAGCGATCAAGGGCGACGTCATCAACTGGGGCATCGACCAGCAGCCATTCCTGCAGGCTTATATGCCTGTTGTGATCCTTGCCAACTGGGACCGCTACGGCGTCCTGCCGGGCAACAACATTAACTCCGGCCCGGGCTTTGTCACCAAAGACGCGCTGACCAAAGTTGAGATGTTCGCAGGCGAGTACCGCTAAGCGATCCGACTGCTTTGCGGCCCGCGCTTCGGTGCGGGCCGCATGCCACTACCGTTGTCGTAGCCATCGTGATTTGGGAGGGTCCCATGGCAAATTCCGCGCACGTTGACGAGCGCGTCAAAGAGGTTTCGCCGCTGCGCAAAGCGCTGATCAGGCCGGAACTTGGCGGGATCGTCGGGGCCATCGCCGTCTTCGTTCTGTTTTTCGCTTTTGCCTATGACAGCGGGATGTTCGAAGCCCAGGGGATCATGAACTGGTCCGTCGTCTCGGCTCAATTCATGATCATCGCAGTCGGAGCGTGCCTGTTGATGATCGCAGGCGAATTCGACTTGTCGGTCGGCTCGATGATTGGCTTTGCAGGCATGATGGTCGCGGTTTTCGGCGTCGTGCTTCAATTGCCGATGTGGATGACGATACTCATCACATTCGCCATTTGTAGCGCGCTCGGCGCACTCAATGGCTTCATCGTCATTCGCACCGGCCTGCCAAGCTTCATCGTGACGCTGGCATTCCTGTTCATACTCCGTGGCTTCACGATCTACATTCCCCAGACCATCGAGCGCAAAACCATCATCGGCGGCATTCGCGACGCCGCTGAGGGCGACTGGATGGCGCCGTTCTTCGGCGGCAAGATCGGCCAGCCCCTGTTTCAATGGCTTGGCGACGCGGGCTTCATCGCGGTCTTCGAACGCGGAACCCGCACCGGTCAGCCCGTCGTTGACGGTATCCCCATGCTGATCATCTGGGCGCTTTTACTCGTTGCCTTCGGCCACATCCTTTTGACACGCACGCGGTTCGGCAATTGGATTTTCGCCGCCGGTGGTGACGCAGAGGCGGCGCGAAATTCGGGCGTCCCGGTCAATACTGTCAAAATCCTGATGTTCGTCTTCACCGCATTCTGCGCAACTGTTTTTGCCGTCTGCCAGGTCATGGAATTCGGCTCAGCAGGTGCTGACCGGGGTCTCCTGAAAGAGTTTGAAGCGATTATCGCAGTGGTGATTGGCGGCGCGCTTTTGACCGGCGGCTACGGCTCGGTGATCGGCGCTGCCCTTGGTGCGCTAATCTTCGGCGTCGTACAGCAAGGCTTGTTCTTTGCGGGCGTGGAGAGTTCGCTCTTCCGCGTTTTCCTCGGAATCATTCTCTTGGCCGCGGTGATCCTGAACACCTATATCCGTCGCATCATCACAGGGGAGCGTTGATCATGAACTCGCGCACAACACACGCTCCCATCATCCAAATGAGAGACATCGAAAAGCACTTCGGCTCGGTGATCGCGCTGGCCGGTGTTTCCGTCGACATCTATCCGGGCGAATGCCACTGCCTTCTGGGCGACAATGGTGCAGGCAAATCAACGTTCATCAAAACCATGTCGGGGGTGCATAAGCCGACCGCAGGCGAGATCCTGTTCGACGGCCAGCCCATGAACTTTGCCAGCCCGCGCGATGCGATGGATGCGGGCATTGCAACGGTCCACCAGCATCTTGCGATGATCCCGCTCATGTCGGTCAGCCGCAATTTCTTCATGGGCAATGAGCCCGTCAAAAGCGTTCTTGGCATGCGCTTTTTTGACCATGAAAAAGCCAACACCACGACCATGGAACAGATGCGCAAGATGGGCATCAATCTGCGTGGCCCGGACCAGGCGGTTGGCACATTGTCCGGCGGTGAGCGCCAGACTGTTGCGATCTCGCGGGCAGTCTATTTCGGCGCGAAAGTGCTGATCCTCGATGAGCCAACATCGGCGCTGGGCGTGCGCCAGACGGCCAATGTGTTGGCGACCATCGACAAGGTGCGAAAGCAAGACATCGCAGTCGTATTCATCACGCACAATGTGCGCCATGCCATGGCCGTCGGCGACCGGTTTACGGTGCTCAATCGCGGCACGACGCTTGGCACAGCCCAACGCGGTCAGATCACGCCTGAAGAGCTTCAAGACATGATGGCTGGCGGGCAGGAGATGGTCGCGCTTGAAGGTTCGCTGGGCGGAACGGTCTGAGACAATGGCGAACGAAAAGATCCAATTCGCGGTTCTCGGCGCGGGCCGCATTGGTCAGGTTCACGCACGCACGATTGCAGCCAATTCTGACGCCCAACTGACGTGTATCGCCGATGCAGCACCGCAAGCCGCGCAGGCCATCGCCGACCGCTACGGATGCGAAATTGCCACCATTGATGACATCGCCGACAACTCCGCGATAGACGCCGTCGTCATCTGTACACCAACCGATACACATGCCGATTTGATCGAGCAGTTCGCCCGCACCGGCAAAGCAATCTTTTGCGAAAAGCCCATCGACCTTGATGTCGGCCGGGTGCGCACATGTTTGACGGCCATCGAGCGCACGGGCACACCCGTGATGGTCGGCTTCAATCGCCGTTTCGACCCACACTTTGCAGCTGTCAAAACCGCCATCACCGATGGCAAGATCGGCGATGTCGAACTCGTCCAGATCACATCGCGAGACCCCGGCCCGCCCGGAGGCAGCTACATCAAAGTCTCAGGCGGGATCTTTCGGGACATGATGATCCACGATTTCGACATGGCGCGCTTCCTGTTGGGCGAGGAACCGGTTCGCGTCCAAGCGTCAGGGTCAGTTCTCGTCAATGCGGAGATCGGCGAGCTTGGCGACTACGACACCGCATCCGCGTTGCTGACCACCGGAAGCGGCAAACAATGCGTCATCACCAACTCCCGACGCGCCGCTTATGGCTACGATCAACGCATCGAAGTCCATGGCAGCAAGGGCGCAATAACGGCTGAAAACCAGCGCCCCGTCGACATCGAGATCGCCACCGCAGGCGGATACACCCGCCCGCCCCTGCACGACTTCTTCATGGACCGCTATGTCGATGCGTTTGCAATCGAGTTGGCGGCATTCATCGCAGCGCTGCGTGAAGACCGTGCACCAAATCCATCGGGTGAAGATGGATTGCGCGCATTACTGATCGCCGACGCGGCAGTGAAATCCGCGCAAAGCGGTCAAGCGGGCGAGGTCCGCGCATGAACCCGGCCTTTGAAGATTTGCGCAATCGGATCGCGGACGCCCATGGCACCATGCCGAAGCGGTTGGCGCAGGCCGCCGGATTTGCGCTGACCAACCCGGAAGAAATGGCGCTTGGCACCACAGCCACCATCGCGCGCGCTGCAGAGGTGCAGCCATCGACGCTCGTGCGGTTGGCGCAGCATCTCGGCTATTCCGGCTTCTCGGATTTGCAAACGGTTTTCCGCGAACGTCTCAAAGACCGCTCCACATCCTATGAGGAGCGGCTCGACCGGCTGCACCAGCAGTCGCGGGGCTTGGCCGCAGGGTCAGCCAAATCGCGGTTGGACGGCTTTGCCGCGGCGGCGCGCCAGTCGCTTTCCACGCTCGATGAGGTGATCGACTACGCGCAGTTTGAGCGGGCCGTGGACACGCTTGCACAAGCCGACACGATTTATCTGGTCGCCCGCCGCCGCGCCTACCCGGTCACCGCACATATGGCCTACACATGCGGCAAGCTCGGTATCCGCACCGTCATGGTCAACGCCACCAACGGGATCGAGACCGAGATTGCAGGCTTTGCGACACCGGCTGATGCAGCCTTCGTGTGCAGCTTCGACCCGTACACAACAGAGACCATCGAGCGTACAGCGGTACTGGCGGAGCGCAGCGTTCCCATTGTCACCGTCACGGACTCACCGCTGTCGCCACTGATGCGTTTTGCCTCCGTATCGCTGGAAATCGCCGAAAGCGATTATGCCGGTTTCCGCTCCTTG
>JBCBHR010000208.1:0-4336 GCA_038525365.1 Pseudomonadota bacterium
ATGACCGCCACGGCTGGCGCGGGCGCTGAAACGGGCTTTACTGCTGCAACGGGCGCGGGAGCTGGTCTAGCGACAGGTGCCGGTGCGGGCTTGGTTGCCGGTGCAGCAGCAACCGGCTTCGGTGCGGGCGCTTTGGCTTTTGCCGGTGCTTTCACCTCAGCGGGCGCAGCAGCTTTCGCAACCGGAGCAGGTTTTGCAGGCGCAACTGGCTTGGCAGCAGCTTTCTTAGCGACGGCTGGTGCCGCGGCTTTTGATTTCGCAACAGGCTTGGCTTTGGCGACCGCGGGGGCAGCTGCTTTCTTGGCTTTCGGCGCTGCGGCTTTCGCATCACCGGCGCCAAACGCAAACCAGTCAAACTTCGTGGGGTTGAACATTGCAGCAGGCTTTGCTTCGCCGAAGCCCCACTCGAACTTCATCGGGTTGACGCCATCAACCGACATCGGGGCAAACGCCGACGCGTTTTTCGTTGCCTTTTGCGCTTTGACCGCGCCGTCCATCATTGCAGTGACGAAGCCAAACCATGTGCCGACCGCTTGCGATGCAAGGCCAACGCCCACAGCGGAACCGGCAGCCGTTGCGGCGGCGGGATGGGCCGCAAGGTTACCGAGACCGGAAACCGAGGTCGCCGGGAACATTTTGCCCATGGCTTCCATGTTGGCTTTCGCCACGTCCATGCCCGGCATCTTGTCGACTTCGCCAAACGGGAAAGATGGAACGGACGTCGGCATTTTGAATGCCTCGGTCATGGTTTCAGTTGCCTTTTGCATGTCGCCCGCTTTGGGCATCATCGACATGAAGGGATTGTTCTTGGTGAATGCGGACTGCATGTCCTCGAATGCCGTAAGCATGGACGTGATCTCCTTTTGAACCGCCAAACGGACCTATGGAGTGCGTCATCTTTTTGCAGCGCACACCAACTTTGTGCAATGCAGCATATTTGGCAAAAAATAGCTAGTGCTTTATCGAATTGTGATGGTCGGCTTTCGTTGCAGAGGCGGTTTTGAGCCCTCTAACGGCTCAGAGCTCGGGACGTTTGACCGGGATAGGCAGCAGTTCCGGCGCCATGTCCGTGACCAACGGGGCATTGTTGACAGCGGGCACGACGGGCTGCGGCGGTTTTGGCCGCGACAGGGGTGCCGCCGTTCGCAAGCTTGAGAAAACTGTGAGAAAGTCCGCAATACCCCGCTTGGAGGTCAGAGCGAGCGGATAAAACGTTAGGTAAAGAACATCGCGCCTGCTGACGGCGACCAGCGTGTGCGCATCCGGGCCACCATCATGGCGTGGCATCACGAACATGCGATACGCGTGACCAAACCGCCGCCCGTATTGGCAAAAACCGGCCCGGTCGATTGCGCCTGCGCGCTGCATCTCCTCGAACAGTTCACATCGACCCTCCAATGGTTTGGACATTGACAGTTCAAACTCACGGTCCAGCCGTGTGCACTCCGCCGTCATCCGCAACGGACCGTCATCTTCCTCGTAGGGATGCGTGGACGACCAGCCAAAGACTGTGCGCTCCGTGTCGCGGTAGAGCTCTGACAAATGGGAGGGCTGCAAAATTGATGGCGCAGAAAACGCAAAAGAACAGCCGGGTATCTGCACACTGTTAGCGAGCGCCGGTGATGCGCTGCCCAGCAAAAGAAACGCAAACAGCACAGTCGCCAGTGAAGAGAAAAGTCGCCGGTCCATAGGGATTCGCGCTGCCCGTGCCCTCAATTTGCCGACAGGGTCATCAGACAAACGCAACATCGGGTCAACGCCTCAAGCTGGCATCAACTAAGCGGCGCGCCGCCCGATCACTCAGCCGCCTGCAACACAGGCTGCGTCTCGTGCGAATTGCGCGAGAACTCGTCGATCCGACGTTCGATTTCCGGGCGGAAATGGCGGATCAAGCCCTGGATCGGCCAAGCGGCCGCGTCGCCAAGCGCACAGATCGTATGACCTTCAACCTGTTTGGTCACATCAAGCAGCATGTCGATCTCGCGCTTTTGCGCGTTGCCGGTCACCATGCGCTCCATGACGCGCCACATCCAGCCTGTGCCTTCTCGACAGGGCGTGCACTGGCCACAGCTCTCGTGCTTGTAGAAATAAGCCAGCCGGGCAATCGCTTTGACCACATCGGTTGAGCGATCCATCACAATAACCGCAGCTGTGCCGAGGCCGGATTTCAGACCGCGCAGCGAATCAAAGTCCATCGGGCAGTCGATGATCTCTTCCGCAGGCACCATCGGCACAGAAGAGCCGCCCGGGATGACCGCAAGCAGATTGTCCCAACCACCGCGAATGCCACCGCAATGCTTGTCGATCAGTTCCTTGAACGGGATCGACATGGCTTCTTCGAATGTGCACGGATTGTTGACGTGGCCGGACACGCAGAACAGCTTTGTGCCTTTGTTGTTTTCCGCACCAAATGACGAGAACCAGCCAGCACCACGGCGCAGAATGGTTGGTGCAACTGCGATTGATTCCACATTGTTTACCGTGGTGGGGCAGCCATAGAGACCCACATTTGCAGGAAATGGCGGTTTCAGGCGCGGCTGGCCTTTCTTGCCTTCAAGGCTCTCGATCAGCGCGGTTTCCTCACCGCAGATATATGCGCCGGCACCGTGGTGGACATAGACATCCATGTCCCAGCCGCATTTGTTGTCTTTCCCTAGAAGACCCGCGTCATAGCACTCGTCAATCGCCGCCTGCAGCGCCTCACGTTCGCGGATGTACTCGCCACGGATGTAGATGTAAGCGACATGCGCCTGCATCGCGCACCCGGCGATCAGGCACCCTTCGATGAGCGTATGCGGATCATGGCGCATAATGTCCCGGTCTTTGCAGGTGCCGGGCTCGGACTCATCTGCATTGACGACCAGATAATGCGGGCGCTCGCCAATTTCCTTCGGCATGAACGACCATTTCAAGCCTGTCGGGAACCCTGCCCCGCCGCGGCCACGAAGATTGGACGCCTTCATCTCACCGATGATCCAATCGCGGCCCTTTTCGACAAGACCCTTTGTGTTGTCCCAATGGCCACGGCTCATCGCACCCTTGAGCGACTTGTCGCGCAGGCCGTAGATGTTTGTGAAGATCCGGTCTTTGTCCTGAAGCATAGTGGTCATTGTACGGGCTCGCTTGCGATGTCCAAGCGCCTCTCGATCTGTTCGACTTTTGCCTGTCCGGCATAAAGGTTTGAGATATTCAATTGAATAGCCGCCATGTGACGACCGATCGCTAGGAGTTCGCGACGCAGTTTACGAACGTTGTCGTCAAGGTTGTTTAGGCGCACCTGCGTCGCCTTCAAAACCTCGTACATCAACTGATTTGTGACTTCAGTCATCCCACAGACCTAACGCGGCTCCTTGCCGAAAACACGAACATATTCGTCGCGGCCGCCTTTCGCCAATGCGGCGGCCTGATTGACCCAATCTTCGCGCTCAATACGGCCTTTGAAACGCAGATAACCATTGACCCAGTCACGTTCGTTGTCGGTCCAGGCCGCGATCTGCGCCCATCTCCAAATGCCGAGTTCATGGAGGATGCCTTCGATCTTCGGGCCAATGCCCGCGACCATTTTCAGATCATCAGGATTGGCGGGTTTGCTCACCGCTTCGGGGCGGTCCGCCGCGCTGGATGACTGGGGCTCTTCCTTTTTTGCCGCGCGACCGGTTGCGGTCGCTGCAATCTTCATAGTCGGGTTGCCGCCGGTGACCTTGGCAGCCGATTTGGTTGCCTTCGGTTTGACCGCGGTTGCGCCCTTCACATTCTCCAGAACACTGCCGGGGTCTGCGCCTTGAGCGCCGGGGCGTGTTTTGACCGTTTTGGCGGGCTTGCCAGCAGACTTCTTCGGCAGATTATCCTCATCAACGGTCATCAATCGGTTGGTGATCGTGTCGGCGTTCTTTGCCTTAGACGCTGGTTTGATGGTTGCGTTTTTCGCTTTGCTTGCCGTCTCCGCCAGTTTCATCGTGGGGTTGGCAGGCTTTGGCTTCGATGCTTTTGCGGCCGGGGCTTTTTTCTTTTTGGCCGGAGCCGATTTGGCAGCTTTGGCAACCACATCGTCCAGCAACGTCAGCGGGCCACCAACCGGTGCCGAAAAGTGGCGGTCGATTTGCGGGCCGGGCGTGATTGTTTCGCCCTTGCCTGCCTCAAAGGCATCAATGATTTCTTCAAGGCGTTCCGGCGTGAGGTCTTCGTAGGTGTCGCGACCGATCATCACCATGGGCGCATTCACGCACGCGCCCTGACACTCAACCTCTTCCCAGGACAGCGAGCCGTCTCCATTGCGGTGGAATTGTTGCGCGTTGATCTTGTTCTGGCACACCTTTTTGAGGTCTTCAGCGCCACG
>JBCBHR010000209.1:0-4318 GCA_038525365.1 Pseudomonadota bacterium
GACTTCGAACGGTGGTGTCATCTGGGACGCAATCCCTCTCAAGTCGTCCGGCTGTCGCTGTCCACAGCGAACCACTTCAATCTCCAGCCGCGCAAACCCTACTTCCGCCTGCATGCCGCCATGCCGTTCCCACGCCATCTCGATTGGCGGTTTTGCGCGGGGAAAGCTGAACAACAGGGGCAGCTCAGGGTCATCACTCGCAATTGCTATCGGGATGGTCACTCCCGGAGGCAAGTATGGCGGCGCGAAAGCCCACATCGGCAGACCGGCGTCACCGCGCCAGCAAACGCCAAATTGGTTGGCCTTGCCCGTTGCACGTTCAGCCAAAAGCGTGCGCGCGATTGGGGCTGAGCGTGCCTCGGCTTCATCTTCCAGCCAAAGCACTTCCAAAAATGCGTTTTCAAAGCAGAAGCACACATTTGCCGTGCCCTGTCCCGGATGTCGCCGTCGGTAGCTCTCGCGCAAACCAAGTGCGCCGAGCTGATCCGTCACACCAGCGACATCGGCCTTCGGCACCATCCAGAAAATATGGTCGAGTTCGATGGACATGGGCCTGCCTGCTCACATATGACCGCGGGGACTTCAGGAGGTAAGCCGATGCAATGGAACGTCTATCTTTCGGGCGAAATTCACACCGACTGGCGCGCGGAAATCGAACGCGGCGCAAAGGCAGCGGGTTTGCCCGTCAGCTTTTCAGCACCTGTCACGCACCACGCCGCATCAGACGATGTCGGCGTGACGATCCTCGGCGCGGAAGACAACAAGTTCTGGCATGATCACAAAGGCGCGCAAATCAACGCCATACGCACCCGCAACTTGCTGGAAAAAGCAGATATTGTCGTCGTTCGGTTCGGCGAGAAATACAAGCAGTGGAATGCGGCCTTCGACGCTGGTTTTGCCGCGGCACTCAACAAGCCGTTGGTCATCATGCATCAGGATGAACATGCCCATGCGCTGAAGGAAGTGGACGCAGCGGCCCTCGCCGTCACAAAGACGCCTGCAGAGGTGGTCGCCATCCTTGATTACGTTATCAACGGCAATCTGGCGGGCTACACAGACCGTGCCGAGGCGGCCGAATGAGTGACGCAGTCGCCTTTGATGGCTTTCCCGACGAGACGCTAAAGTTTCTCAAAGCGCTCGGGTTTCACCAGAACCGAGAATGGTTTCACGAGAACAAGAAGCTTTATGAGAAGGTAGTCAAAAACCCGCTGGGCGATCTTATCGAAGCGGCGTCTGCGCGCTTCGAAGAGGACAAGATCCCCCTGCGCGCTACGCGAAAAGCGTCTGTCTACCGCGTCAATCGCGATGTCCGTTTCTCCAAGAATAAAGACCCCTACAACACCCATATGAGCGGGCTCTTGACGCGAAACGGGACCAAGAAGGATCAAGGCTTTGTCTATGTGCACATCTCAAATGAGAGCACGTTCATTGCTGCCGGTTTTTATGGCATGGAAGGCGATGAGATCCGCGCGATGCGTGATTTGATCGTGCGCGAGCCGGACGTGATGCGCAAAGTCGCCGCAAAGCTGGAAAAAGCCGGATACACCATGGAAGAAGGCCACAGCCTGAAACGTCTTCCCCAAGGCTTCGACAAAAACTTGCCCGACGATCTGCAGGCGTGGGTGAAGTTGAAAAACTTCGTTTTCATGGAGCGGCTGGACAATTCAGTTATCCACACACCAAAGCTGATTGACCGCATGGCCAATCTGGCCAAGACAGCGCTGCCGTTCCTTGAGTTTGGCTGGCGCGCTGTTGACCCCTTGCGTGAAGAAAACGCCGCCTGAAACGCAACAAAGATCGGATGAAACCATGGCGCCTCCAAGGGCACGCGACGTCGACAACGCCTACGGATTGCCGCCTGGCATCGGTATTCGCGAGTTTATCGCGCTGATTGCGTTCCTCACGTCGATCATTGCGCTGTCCATCGACGCGATGCTTCCAGCACTTCCGATCATCGGTCGCGACTTTGCGCTGGAAGATGAAAATGACCGTCAGCTGGTCATTATCGCTTTCGTGCTTGCGTTCGGGCCAAGCCAGTTGATCTTCGGCCCGCTGTCGGATGCGTTTGGGCGCAGGCGTATCCTGTTGGCAGGGCTGATCGTTTTCGGTGCATCATCTTTTGCAGCCTTGGCGGCCAACTCGTTTGAGTGGTTGCTGGCGGCCCGTGTCGTCCAAGGGATCAGCGCGTCGGCGGTGCGCATATGCACCAACGCCATCGTGCGCGATTGTTTTGCCGGACGTGAAATGGCGCGGGTGATGTCATTTGTCTTCACCGTCTTCATTCTGATCCCCATCGCCGCACCGGCCATTGGCCAACTGATCATCACGATCAGCGATTGGCACATGATCTTCGCGCTCTTCGGAGTTGTGTCGGCGCTGCTTGGGGTTTGGTACCTTGTACGTCTGCCTGAGACATTGCCTCTCGACGCCAGACGGCCGCTTGAGCTTACGCCGCTATTGGCGGCCTTCGGCGAAATCCTCTCAAACCGGATCGCGCTCGGCTACACGCTGGCCGTGACGCTGTTTTTCGGCGGACTGTTCTCGTTTATCGTGTCTATCCAGCAGATCATCGAGACGATTTATGGCGCGCAGGACTGGTTTGTCCTGATCTTTGCGATCAGCTCGGCGTTCATTGGCGCTGCGAGCCTTGCCAACGCGTCGCTCGTGCGAAAGCACGGCATGCGCCGGATCTCTCATCTCGCATTGCTCAGCTTCACCACATTTGGCGCTGTGCTGCTTGTCTGGGCATGGATGGCGACACCGCCACTGTTCGCGACCATCGCATTGATCAGTCTGATCATGGGATCGTTTGGCTTTGTGGCTGGCAATTTCAACGCGCTTGCCATGGAACCCCTCGGCCACATCGCTGGTGCGGCCTCGTCCATACTTGGCACGATATCGTTTACGGGCGGCGCAATCCTTGGCGGGATCACGGGACAGTTCTTCAACGGAACATTGGTGCCGCTGGCGTCAGCTTACACTGTCTTCGGCCTCGTTGCGCTCGGCCTCATTCTGTGGACGGAGCGCGGGCATCTCTTCGCCGCCGGCGACTAAGCCCAAACTGGCGAAATCAAAAAGGTTACGGTCCAGCAGATGGCTTGGGCGCGCATGGGCCAAGGCGCGAAGCATGGTGTCTTTGCGTCCGGGCATCTTGCGTTCGATGTCAGCGATCATCGCCTTCATCGCATTGCGCTGCAGCCCATCCTGCGAACCACACAGATCACAGGGGATGATGGGAAACTCCATCGCCTTGGCAAAGCGCGCAAGATCATTCTCGGCGCAATACACCATCGGGCGCATGACCAGCAGATCGCCTTCATCATTGACGAGTTTGGGTGACATCGATGCCAGCCGACCGCCGTGGAAGAGGTTCATGAAAAACGTTTCCAGCACGTCTTCACGGTGGTGCCCGAGAATGAGAGCGGAGCAGCCCTCTTCGCGCGCGATACGGTAGAGGTTGCCGCGCCGCAGCCGAGAGCAGAGCGCGCAGTAGGTCTGACTTTCAGGCACCTTTTCGGTGACAATCGAATAGGTGTCCTCGTATTCGATGCGATGCGGGATGCCGTGACGCGCCAGCCATTCCGGCAAAATGTGCTTAGGGAAGTTGGGCTGACCTTGATCGAGATTGCACGCCAACAGTTCAACCGGCAAAACCCCGCGCCACTTCAGGTCAAGCAGGCACGCCAGAAGGCCGAAGGAATCCTTGCCGCCTGAGATCGCCACAAGCCAACGCGTGCCCGGCGTGACCATGGAAAAATCATCAAATGCCTGTCGGATGTTGCGCAGCAGTCGCTTGCGCAGCTTGTTGAACTCGGTGGTCGACGGGCAATCACGAAACAGCGCAGGCGGCGCGTCGGTCTTGTCGAGCGTTTCCGGCACATCCAGCAATTTTGGGTCCCCGTCTGGTCTTGTCAGTGCGTTTGATCACTTTGGCGCGGAGCGATGGTGCCACAGATAGACGGTATAGTCAGCGTCCCGGCTCGCACCAATCGGCGGCGGAACGTCGATGTTGCCGAGACTGTGTGCCACCCAACCATCCGGTGCCGACGCGGTCGCGCAATCAGCATCAAAACACATCACAAGATAGCCGGTTTTGGTCACCATTTGCCCGTCGATCCACGGCGCATCGAGGCCGTGCCGCCCACCCTTTGTCTGCGGCCGATCAACAGCATAAAAGCTTGCCGCAAACGGCAATGGGTCTTGGCCAGTCACTAGCAAAAGCGGGTCAACGGTGTGACGCTCCCACACAACCTCCGCCGCTTGGACGATGTCGCGCAACGGAACCGCCGCATTCAGACGTCCACCGTCCAGTATGATG
>JBCBHR010000210.1:0-4302 GCA_038525365.1 Pseudomonadota bacterium
GTTCATGGCCTTCGGCGGCCAGATCCTCCAGCGCCTGCGCGCCGGTCGCCCATTGGCCGGTTTTGGTCTTCTTGCCGCCCGGCAGGCTCATCTTGTCAAACAGGATTTCGCCAAGTTGTTTGGGCGAACCGACATTGAATTTTTCGCCGGCTAACTCATAGATTTCATCTTCAAATGCCGCTGCCTTTTGCGCGAACTCACCGGACAGGCGCGACAGGATTTGGCGGTCAACCGAAATGCCGCGTTCCTCCATGCGCGCAAGCACCGGCACCAGCGGACGCTCAAGGCGCTCATAGACGCGCACCAGACCCGCCGCCTGCACGCGCGGCTTCAAAATGCGCCACAGCCGCAGCGTGATGTCGGCATCCTCGGCGGCGTATTTTGTGGCGACGTCCAGCGCGATTTTATCGAATGTGACGGCCTTTTTGCCGGTGCCCGCAATGTCCTTGTAGGCAATCGGTTTGTGGCCAAGCCACTTTTCCGCCAGCGCATCCATGCCCTGTCCGCCATTGCCCGCGTCCGCCACATAGGAGAGCAACATCGTGTCATCGAAGGCGGCGATGTCCACGCCGTGGCGGTGCATGATGAGCCAATCATATTTGATGTTCTGGCCGACGATTAGGATCGCCGGGTCTTCCAGCAGCGCCTTGATCGCGGCGAGCGCGTCATCAAATCCGATCTGCCCCTCGAGCAGCCCGCCGCCGCCCAACAGGTCGTCCTCCCCATCGCGGTGCTGCAGCGGCACGTAGCAGGCCTCGTTTTCGGCATGGCTCAAGGAGAAGCCGACCAGATTGGCCTGCATGGCGTCGAGGGAATCGGTCTCGGTGTCAAACGCCACGACGCCCGCCTCGCGCGCCTTTGCGATCCAGTCGGTCAGTGTCTCCAGGTCGCGCACGCAGACATAGGTTTTGGTGGTAAACTTGGAGGATGCGGCGGCCTCTGCGCGCTGGGTGGCGAGGTCGGATTTTGAGAAACCGGGCGCCTCCCCGCGCCCTTCTACGGGATCAGGCTGTGGAGTATCCGAAGCGCTATCGAGATCCGGTCCGCGTGCTGCGCCTGCCGCTGCAATCTCGACGTCTGCTGCGTCAATTTCGGACGCCTCAACACCCGTCGCTTCCGACACGCGGCGTGTGAGTGTGGTGAACTCCATCGACTTCAGGAAGCCGACCAGCTTCGGCCCGTCTTGCGGCTCCAGCGCCAAGGCATCCAATGGCAAATCCAGCGGTGTGTTGACGTCGAGCGTCACCAATTGCCGTGACAGGCGGGCTTGGTTGGCGAACTCGATGAGGTTTTCGCGCCGCTTGTTCTGCTTGATTTCGCCCGCGCGCTCCAAAAGCGTGTCCAGATCGCCAAAGTCGCCAAGCAATTGCGCGGCAGTTTTTGGCCCGATGCCGGGAACGCCGGGAATGTTATCGGTCGAGTCCCCCGTCAGCGATTGCAGATCGATCATCTTTTCCGGGCCGACGCCGAATTTCTCAATCACCTCGTTAATGCCGATCTGGCGGTCTTTCATCGTGTCGTACATCGACACGTTTTCGGTGACCAATTGCATGAGGTCTTTATCCGACGAAACAATGGTTGCTTTGGCGCCGACTTTCTCCACCTCGCTGCAATAAGCGGCGATGATGTCGTCCGCTTCATAGCCCTCGGTTTCGATGCAAGGCACGTTGAAGGCGCGTGTCGCTTCGCGGATCAGGCCAAATTGCGGACGTAAATCGTCCGGCGGCTCGTCGCGATTGGCCTTGTATTCGGCATAAAGATCATTTCGGAACGTCTTGGACGAATAGTCAAAGATTACCGCAAAGTGCGTCGGCGTCACGCCCACTTCCGTGTTGCGTGCATCCTGCAACAGCTTCCAGAGCATGTTGCAAAAGCCAGAAACGGCACCGACCGGCAGGCCGTCGGATTTTCGGGTCAAAGGCGGAAGGGCATGGAAGGCGCGGAAGATGTATGCCGAGCCGTCGACGAGGAAAAGATGATCACCGGTTTTCATGGCGCAACGCTTAGCGCGGCGCACGGGCGTTGCCAATCCGCACCATGAGCGCGCCGACTGCATCGCATCACATCGCGCATTCCACGGGGAAGGTTTGACCCGTCGGGCGTTTGCGATAACCTGAGGCACCCCAAAGTTAAGAGTGCCGACATGAAACGACCGCTTCTCGTATCGCTTACCGCCGCCGTCTTGTGTTCGGCGACCGCGTTTACGCCGATCGCCCAAGCAGGCGGGCTGTTGAAGCCCACCGCGAATGCCACCCAACAGCAGCAACTCCCCGTCGTGTTGGTCGGTCGAAACGGTGATGATGATCGCAAGCGCCGCAAACGGGTTCAACGTCCGAGCACACAGCCACGGGTCATTTTCCGCAATCGCACCAATTCCGCGGTCCGCAAACCCGCCATCAAACGCGTCGCGCCACCGAAGAGGAAGCAGCCAGTCATCGCGAAGATCACCGGCCCTCAATATTACACTTACCGCGCAGACCCGGTTCAGACCGTCAGCCTCAACGCGCTGGTCGCCGATACCGGGACAACAGCCGCGATTTCCACATCTGCAACTCCAGGTGGTACGAACGCGCTGCCTGCCTTGCCGATCTTGTCCGATGATCGCTTCCCCGAGGCGGTTGGCCTGATCCCAACCAAAACGATCAGCCTTGATGCGGGCATCGCAGAGGCGGTCAAGAAACACTATGCCGAGACCCAAGCCTTCGTATGGGTGCGCGGCATGAACCCAACCGCCGACGCACTCAAAGTTGTCGCGCTGCTTGCCGATGCGGACGCGCATGGTTTGAACGCCGATCACTACATGGTTGAGGCGCCGACGCGCGGCTGGTCGATGGACGATCCGCAGGCGCGTCTGGAAGAACTGATCGCGTTTGATGTCATGCTGACAGCCTATGCGACGCGATATGCTCTGGACATGAAGAACGGCGTTGTCGAGCCAAACAGGATTTCGGGCTACCACGATTTTGGCAAGGAGCGCCTGACCGCCGACGCGGCCGTCGCCGCGCTCGCAAAAGCCGACAATGCAGTCGCGTGGTTGGCTTCGGTCGCGCCGCAGCAACCCGAATACAAGACGTTGAAGACCGAATTGGCGGCGCTTCGCACATCAACGGAAGAAAACATCGTCATCCCCGAAGGCACGTTTTTGCGTCCGGGCCAAATCAGCGTTGCGCTACCGCCCGTCATGAAGGCGATGACACGCAAGGTCAGCGCCGAAACGCGCGCAAAACACATGGGCGTTCTGGACGCATATTCCGGGACGACGCTTTACGACGGGGCCATCGTCGAATTCGTGCGTGATGTGCAGCGCGATTTGAACTTGAAGCCCGATGGGATCGTCGGCCCAATGACGCTTGCGCGCCTTGCCGTTGAGCCGATCGAACAGCGTGTAGACCGCGTTGCCATGGCCATGGAGCGCCTGCGCTGGCATCCCGAGCAGTATGGCGACCGCCAAGTGGTCATCAACGCACCGGAATATCGCGTGCGCTACAAGGAGAACGGCGAAACCAAGCTTGCCATGCGCGCCGTTGTCGGCAAGCCCGCCAATCAAACCTACTTCTTCCATGATCAGATCGAGACGGTTGTCTTCAATCCCTATTGGGGCGTGCCGCAATCGATCATCGTCAACGAAATGTTGCCCCGCCTGCAGCGCGATCCGGGATATCTGGACCGTTCGGGCTATGTGGTCACCACCTATGGCGGAAAAGAAATCGCATCGTCAGCGGTCAATTGGTGGAAGTTCTCAAGCTCGGTTCCCTACAACATCCGCCAACGTCCCGGCCCGAAAAACGCGCTCGGCGAACTGAAGATCCTCTTCCCGAACGAGCATGCGATTTACATGCACGACACACCAGCCAAGCAATTGTTCAGCCGTGAGCAGCGCGCCTACAGCCACGGTTGTGTGCGCCTTGAGGATCCGCGCGCCATGGCCGCCGCTGTGCTGGGCAAAACACGCGGCTATGTCGAAAGCCAATTGGGTGGTTACGAACAGGCGGAACGCCTCGGCGACACGGTGCCCGTGTGGGTTGGCTATTTCACCGCATGGCCCGACGAAGACGGCAAGGTGCAATACCATCCCGACGTCTACGACCGTGACACATATCTAAAGCGCGCCATGGAGGCCGAGGCGTCGGCACGCGCGATCTGATCGGTTTACTGTTTGATGCAGACCGGTGCGTGCCCCGCGCGCACCATGCCGATCTCGGCGGCTGCGGCTTTCGACAGATCAATCACGCGGCCTTTGATGAACGGGCCGCGGTCATTGATGCGCACCACGACGGAGCGGCCATTGCGCTTGTTGGTGAC
>JBCBHR010000211.1:0-4298 GCA_038525365.1 Pseudomonadota bacterium
ATTATTGTGTCAGCCGCTTTCGGGCCGTCGTCTCATTAAAGCACAGGGGTGTTGGATCACGGTGTAGGCTGGTGGGCTCATTTTACGAGCGCCGTTCACGGCAGCTTAACCAACACAAGCGCTCAGCTTGCCAGCGAATCCAAGCTCTGATTCACTCACGGTGATTCGGGACGCGGGCGCTCCTGACGATTTCGAGATTGCGTGTGCGTGTTTTTGCGTTTTCCGGCAGGGGGCCGGACGCAAATGCTAGCGCGCATGGGGACGATGAATGAGTGAGAGAAGCGACACGCATGTGGCTGTCCTGTTGGGCGGTTTTTCCTCGGAACGGCCGGTGAGCCTTGCGTCCGGTGAAGCCTGTGCGTCGGGGTTGGAGGCAGCCGGGTTTCGCGTCTCGCGCGTTGATGTTACGCGTAATGTGTCCGCGCAATTGACTGCTCTGAAGCCTGATGTGGCGTTTAATGCGTTGCATGGACCCTTTGGAGAAGACGGTCTTATCCAAGGCGTCTTGGAGTTTCTCGAAATCCCCTACACCCATTCCGGCGTCCTTTCGACATCGATGGCGATGGACAAGGAAATCGCCAAGCGGCTCGCACGGACCTATGGCATCCCGGTCGCGGAATCGAAGATCATGAACCGGCTCGACATCGGTTCATCCCATCCAATGCCGACGCCCTATGTGGTGAAACCCGTCGCCGAAGGGTCGAGTTTTGGAGTGGTGATCGTGCAGGCCGATCAGCATCACCCGCCGCCGGTCATCGGGTCCGATCAGTGGGCTTATGGCGACCGCGTTATGGTGGAACGCTATATTGCGGGCCGGGAACTGACCTGCGCGGTTATGGGCGATGTGGCGCTTGGTGTGACGGAGATCATTCCACAGGGCCAGCAGTTCTATGACTATGATTCCAAATACAAAGCCGGTGGTTCAAAACACGTCTGTCCGGCGGAAATTTCACCAAATATTTACCAAAAGATAACGACACTCAGCCTCAAAGCGCATCAGGCGTTCGGCTGTCGCGGCGTGACCCGTTCCGACTTCCGTTATGACGATCGCTTCTCGCCTGATGGCGAATTGATTTGGCTGGAAATCAACACCCAGCCGGGGATGACGGAGACCTCTCTCGTTCCGGAATTGGCGCTGCATGCAGGGCACAGTTTCGCCGAGCTGGTCACTTGGATGGTGGAGGACGCCAGTTGTATGCGGTGACGCAGTCGGATCGGAATGTGCAGCGCGCGGGCGTCTCCGGCACGTATGCGCAGCCGCGCGTTCTGCCGCGCCAACTTCGCCGACCAGCGCGTTTTGCGCAGCGTCTCGTGCGCGGCGACGTCACCATCCCCAAATATCTTGAGGCGGCACTGCTCGGTGGTTTTGTCGGGTTTTGTATCGTCTATGGGTCGTTCATCGGTGGGCAATTGCAGCGCACCGCCGATCAAGTTGCGGCTGCGGCAGGCTTCGGCATTTCCGAGATTGAGATTTCAGGCAACACGCACACGCGTCCCGGCGACATCTATCGCGCCATTGGGCTGGCGGACACGCATTCCCTGATTGGCGTCGATATTGCGAGCGCGCGCGCCGCCGTCAACAAGCTGCCGTGGGTCGAAAGTGCGCAACTGCGCAAGGCCTATCCCGATACGCTGAGTATAGACCTCGTGGAACGTGACCCGTTTGCGCTTTGGCAGATGGGGGACTCGATTGCAGTCGTCGAGCGCGATGGGACGGTCATCGGTGGTTTTGCCGCCGATCCGCGCATCGCAGCGCTGCCGCTTCTGGTCGGTGTCGGTGCCGCAGAACATGCGGATGACTTTCTGCGAACATTGTCGGCGTACCCTTGGATTTCAGGCCAAGCCCAGGCTTATATCCGCGTCGGTGATCGCCGTTGGGATTTGCGGTTGCGCAATGGACTGACCGTCAAGCTGCCTGAGAACGGAATTGAGGCCGCCATCGATCGGTTGCAGGCGCTTGATGCGTCAGAAGGCGTATTGGCGCGCGATCTGGCGTCCATTGACCTTCGACTGCCGGACCGGACCGTCTTTGCGCTGACCGACAATGCAGCCGATGAGCGCGCAAAATTCGTCAAGACACGCGCTGAGCGCCACAAGGCACTGAAGAAGCGGGGCAACATTTGATGGTGACGCGCACGCTCGACACGTCCCGCAAGCCCGGCGTTTTGACCATTTTGGACATTGGCTCCTCGAAAGTCGTGTGTATCATCGCACGCATGGTGCCCGCCGAGCCCGGCCGCTACCTCAATGGGCGAACGCATCAGCCGGAAGTGATCGGCATCGGCCACACGCGTGCGCTTGGCGTCAAATCAGGCATGCTGATCGATCTTGAAGCCGCCGAGCGATGCATCCGGCTTGCCGTCGAGAATGCAGAACGCATGGCCGGGCTGACGGTTGACTCCATGATCATCAGCATGAGCGCCGGACGGCCGAAGAGTTCGGTCTGCTCAGCGACGATTGATCTGACGGAACAGCCGATTGAAAAACGTGATATGGAGCGCGTGATGCGTGACGCTGTGGCGTGTGCCTCGCGCGCAGACCGTTACACGCTGCATCTCTTGCCGGTTGAGCATGTGCTCGATGGCGTCCGTGGCATTGCTGATCCGCGCGGCATGGTTGGCGGTGAATTGGCGCTCAACATGCACCATTTGTCGGTTGATGCAGCGCCGGTGCGCAACGTCGAGCTTGCGGTCAATCGCGCGCATTTGAGTGTCGAGAGCGTTGTCTCAACGCCTTACGCCAGTGGCCTTGCGACCCTTGTGCAGGATGAATTGGAACTCGGCTGCGCTGTCATCGACATGGGCGCTGGCACAACATCAATTGCCGTCTTCAATGAAGGCCGGTTTGTGCACACCGACACGATCCCGATTGGTGGCCATCACGTGACGCTTGATCTGGCGCGGGGTCTTTCCTGCGGCATCGACGAAGCCGAGCGCTTGAAAACCATGCATGGTTCGGTGATCGCAACATCGGTGGATGACAATGACATGATCCAGCTGCCGGGGATCGGGCACGAGAACACGAGCCAAGGCCAGCAAGTGCCGCGCTCACTGGTCAACCGCATCATCGCTGCGCGCGTTGAGGAAACACTTGAGATGCTGCGCGAGCGCATCAACACCTCGGGATATTCCTCAATTGTTGGCAAGCGCGTCGTCCTGACCGGTGGCGCATCTCAAATGACGGGGATCGGGGATTTGGCGCGGCGCGTTCTTGGCCGCAATGTGCGCATCGGGCGTCCGCTCGGTGTGAAAGGCCTGCCGATTGCAGCCAAGGGGCCAGCCTTTGCCTGCGCCATCGGCCTTCTCGTTTACCCGCAAACACAAGACCGCGATCAATCGCTCCAGAGGTTCCATCGTGCCGGCGGCATGAGGGCAACCGGAACGGACGGACCTTTAGGGAGGGTCACCCAATGGATCAGACAGAGCTTCTAGACCAATTGGCCGATGCGCTTGAAAGCGCGCAGACCGGCTCCGCAGACAACGCAACTTCGACCGATAGCCCGGAACGTCAACCGGCGACACAAGGGGAAAAGACAATGACCATCAACTTGCAGAAGCCGGACATCACGGAACTGAAGCCACGTATCACAGTATTCGGTGTCGGTGGCGGTGGCGGCAACGCCGTCAACAACATGATTTCGGGCGGACTTGAAGGCGTCGACTTCGTGGTCGCCAACACCGACGCTCAAGCACTGACCATGAATAAGGCTGAGCGCATTATCCAGATGGGCATCGGCACGACGGAAGGCCTCGGCGCCGGTTCGATGCCGGAAGTTGGCCGGGCAGCCGCTGAAGAGTGTATCGACGAAATCAACGACCATCTCAATGGCACGCATATGTGCTTTGTCACCGCCGGTATGGGCGGCGGCACCGGCACCGGGGCTGCACCGGTTGTGGCGCGAGCGGCACGCGAACGCGGCATCCTAACTGTGGGCGTTGTCACCAAGCCGTTCCACTTTGAAGGCCAGCGCCGCATGCGCACAGCCGACGATGGTATTGATGAATTGCAGGCGAACGTGGATACGCTCATCGTGATCCCGAACCAGAACCTGTTTCGGATCGCCAATGACAAGACAACATTTGCCGACGCCTTTGGCATGGCTGATCAGGTGCTCTATTCCGGCGTTGCCTGCATCACCGACCTGATGGTCAAGGAAGGCCTCATCAACCTCGATTTTGCCGATGTGCGCTCTGTCATGCGCGACATGGGCAAGGCGATGATGGGCACGGGCGAAGCGTCTGGCGAAGGCCGTGCGATGACCGCCGCAGAAGCAGCAATCGCAAACCCGCTGCTCGACG
>JBCBHR010000212.1:0-4293 GCA_038525365.1 Pseudomonadota bacterium
CCGTGAAGTTCCATTCGCGCGACGCGGCGCGCAATGATTTCCTTTGCGTCCATCGACATCAGGCGGCCCTTTCCAGCAAATGATCAACCAGCACGCCTGGCGTCTTCACATGGTCCGGTGGGATGACGCCGACAGGCACGATGGAATGTGGTTCGGCGATCACAGTCGCAGCGGCCAGCGCCATGATCGGATTGAAGTTGTGCGCCGTCAGCGAGTACTCCAGATTTCCGACATAGTCTGCCTGGCTTGCCGCAATGAGCGCGAAATCAGCGTGGATCGGCTCTTCGACCAGATAGCGCTTGCCGCCCACCTCCGCTGTTTGCTTGCCATCTTCGACCGGCGTGCCGATGCCTGTCGCCGTCAACACGCCGCCAAGCCCGACACCGGCGGCGCGGATACGCTCGACAAGTGTGCCCTGCGGAACCAGTTCGCACTCGATCTCGCCGTCGATCATTTTTTTCTGCGTTTCGGGGTTTAGACCAATATGTGAGGCGATGACCTTGGAGATGCAGCCCGCTGTGATCAGCTTGCCGATCCCCGTGCCCGGCATGGCGGTATCATTGGCGATTACGGTGAGGCCTTTCACGCCGCGGGCCACCAGCCCGTCGATCAGCCGGTGCGGTGAGCCGACGCCCATGAAACCGCCAATATGGCAAACCGCCCCGTCCGGTATCATGGCAGCGGCATCTGAGACCTTGATCGCCCGTTTCATTCAGTCGCTCCCTATTTCGCCAGCGAAGCTATCAAAGCCCACCAAAATGACAGCACCAAAAAAAGATTGAGAAAAATTCACGCCGCCTGTCGATTGGCGGGCTTCCCGATCGTCTGGGTGGTGAAAGCGGAAAAAAGTGCTTTCGCAAAACATGATCGGAGAAACACCATGAACACTTATCTCACCATTGGCGCCATCGCCGTTGCGGCCATCGTTGCTGTCCCATTCGTCCTGCCTTCATCGAAGACAGTTGAGCGCAGCGCCGTGATCGAAGCGCCTGCTGACAAAGTCTTTGCACTGGTCGCATCCAATGAGGGCTTCCAGTCGTTTAATCCCTATAAGGTTACGGACGAAAATCTGAAGATCACGATGCACGGGCCGTCCCATGGCGTTGGTTCCGGCTTTGCGTTCGACGGCAAAGAAGGAAAAGGCACGCAAACCATCGTGGCGATGGTAGACAACAAATCCGTGACCATGCAACTCGATCTCGGACCGATGGGCAAACCTGTTACAGAGTTTCGCCTCACGCCAAACGGCGAGACGACAAAAGTCACGTGGTCAACAAAATCAGACTTTGGCTTCAACCCGATTGGGCGTGTCGTCGGCTTGTTTTTGGATGGCATGCTCGGGCCAACCTACGAGTTGGGTTTGAACGAATTGAACAAAGCCGCAAAAGCGGCCTGATCGGGGGACATGACGATGCGTTACACCTTTTTTCTGTACAATGACGAAAGCCAATTTGCCGAGGTGAGCGAAGAGGAGATGGCCCAGAGCTTCAAGGTCTTTGGCGAGTATATCGGTCAATTGAAAGCCGCAGGCGTGCTGGTGGACACCGATTGGCTGCAGCCTTCTCCAACGGCCACAACGGTCACCATGAAAGACGGAAAAAAGCGGATCCAAGACGGTCCATACGCCGACACAAAAGAGCAGCTTGGTGGCACATTCGTGATCGATGTGCCTGACCTCGACGCTGCATTGGCGTGGGCCGAAAAGTGTCCGTCGGTGCATTACGGGCTGGTCGAAGTCAGAGCGTCGGCCATGCCCGAAGGTGGCAATCCGCACGGCGGCTGACGGCTTGACCGAAACACCAAAACCCGATGCGCGGGCCGAGGCAGACCTTGTCGCCCGCGCATCCTATGGCCGCCTGATCGCCGTGTTGGCGAGCCGGTCCGGCGACATCGCAGGCGCCGAAGATGCGCTGGCCGATGCGTTTGCCAAGGCACTGGAAACTTGGCCGACGCAGGGCATTCCCGATGCGCCCGAAGCGTGGCTGCTGACCGTGGCCAAGAACAGACAACGTGATGCGGCCAAGAGCGCTGCCAACCGCACGGCAGCCGGGTCGCTTGATGATGAGGACTTTTCCATGCGCCATGCACCGACCATTGAGATCCGCGAGGCGAGCGCCGACATTCCGGACGAACGGCTGAAACTGATGTTTGCCTGCGCGCACCCGGCGATTGACGATGCGATCCACACACCGCTGATGCTGCAGACGGTGTTGGGTTTCGAGGCCAATGACATAGCGTCCGCCTATCTCATTCCCGGCGCAACGCTGGCGCAGCGGCTGGTGCGCGCCAAGCGCAAAATCAGGGATGCGCGCATTCCGTTCGTTGTGCCGGACCGCCACGACATCGCACCGCGCTTGGACACGGTTCTGGAAGCCATCTATGGCGCCTACACCTTGGCCTGGCAGGACGCGGCGGAGGCGGACGCAACGCGCGATCTTTCATCGGAAGCGCTTTATCTGGCCACCACCGTCGCGGACCTTTTGCCGGATGAACCCGAAGCGCTCGGGCTTGCGGCATTGCTTGCGTTTTCCATGGCACGCCGTGATGCGCGTCTTGATGGTGACGGCGTACTTGTACCGACGGACCGGCAGGATACAGCGCTTTGGAACCGCATGTTCATCCGCCGTGCCGAAACGATGCTGCGCCGCGCGGCACGCCAAAGCCGTCCGGGCCGGTTTCAAATCGAGGCGGCCATACAATCGGTTCACGCCGACCGCGCCGACACGGGCACCACTGACTGGGTGGCCATTGCAGCGCTTTATGATGCGTTGATGGCCGTTGCGCCGACCATGGGTGCCGCCGTTGCGCGCGCTGCCGCGGTTGGCCATGGCCATGGCGGTGAGGCAGGATTGAATGCGCTTGCGTTGATCGAAATGGACGATGCGAGGAGCTTTCAGCCCTTCTGGGCGGTCGCTGCGTTTTTGCATCGTTGTGCCGGTGATGAGCCGGTGGCGCAGGCTGCCTACGCCAAAGCGATTGATCTGTGCACCGATGTGCCAACGAGACGCTGGCTGGAACGCGAAAAGCAATCGACCTCCATGGTTTCGTGAAAACGCCGCTGCAATGCACAAATTAGGTGCATTTTGTCCCTTGCACAAAAAACCGGCATGGTTTTCGATGACGGCAGCATGACAGACAGGGAGTTTTAGTGTGCTGAAAAAACTGATGATGGCCGCAGCGGCCAGTGTGATTGCCGTGGGCGCGGCGTGGGCGGAAACGGTGGCTGTGCCGTTTGCGCTGGATTGGAAGTTTGAAGCCCCTTCGTCCATCTTCTTTTCCGCCATCGACAATGGCCACTTTGAAGCCGCTGGTCTTGAAGTGACGGTGGAAGCCGGAACAGGCTCCACATCAACCATCCCAAAAATCGCCACCGGCGCGTTTCCGATGGGTTTTGGCGACATCAATTCGGTCATCAAGTTCCTTGATCAGAACCCCGGCGCGCCGGTCAAAGCCGTGATGATGATGTATGACAAGCCGCCATTTGCCATCATCGGGCGCAAGTCGCAGGGCGTGGCAACACCAAAAGACCTGGAAGGCCGCAAGCTCGGTGCTCCACCACCAGATGCCGCATGGGCGCAGTTTCCGGTCTTTGCCGAGCTAACGGGCATCGACACATCAAAGGTCACCGTTGAGCCGGTCGGCTTCCCGACACGTGAGCCCATGCTTGCGGAAGGTGAAGTGGACGCGATTGCGGGCTTTTCATTTTCCGGCAAGCAGAACCTGATGCGCCTTGGCGTGCCCGAAGATGACATCGAAGTCATCCTGATGGCTGACCATGGGCTTGAGCTCTATGGCAATGCGGTTCTCGTCAACACCGAATGGGCTGCGGAAAACGGCGAGTTGGTCACCGCGTTCCTCGGTGCCATCACCAAGGGTTTGCAGGACGTGATCGCTGATCCCGCCGCGGGCATTGAGACGGTCGCGGTGCGCAATGTCGCCATCGACAAGGCGCTGGAAGTCAACCGCATGGAGATGGTGCTCGCCGACAACATCCTGACCGACTACGTGATGGAAAACGGCCTTGGTGATATTGATGCAGCGCGCATGGATGCAGCGTTGACGCAGCTCGCCAAGACCTACGAGTTCCAGAACGCACCCGATGCGAGCCTCTACTTCACGTCGGAATTTCTGCCCGCCGCTGACATGCGGATGCTGAAGTAATCAACATCGCGCCGCGCGGGATCATCCCTTGCGCGGCGCATCCCCTTGCCTGAAGGTGAATGCCGCCATGGCTGACAATCTGATAGAGATCAAAGACGTCACCCACGCCTACAAGCTGCCCGGGCAGCTTGT
>JBCBHR010000213.1:0-4259 GCA_038525365.1 Pseudomonadota bacterium
GTGTCTTTAAGGAATGCCAACAGTTCCGCGCGTGCTGCATTAGACGATGCTGGCCGAAGATGGCGCCGGGCTGATCTGCGCGCAGCGTATCTCGCATCTTGAAGACGTTATCATCAGCGAGTTGCACGGCTTTTGCGTGCGCGAGGTTTTCAAGGTGGAAAACCTGTCGACCGCGGAGAAGATCGCCATTGTGGCGCTTGGTGGCTATGGCCGTGGTGCGCTTGCGCCGGGCTCCGACATCGATCTGCTGTTCTTGCTGCCTTACAAGCAGACACCGCTTGGCGAGCAGATTGCCGAATACATCCTGTATATGCTCTGGGACCTTAGCCAAAAGGTCGGCCACGCGACGCGTTCTGTCGATGAGTGCATCCGCATGTCGAAGACAGACACCACAATCTGCACGTCGATACTGGAAGCCCGTCATCTGGCCGGTGACGAGGCGCTGTTTGAAACGCTGATGACGCGTTTTGAGCGCGACGTCGCCAAGGGCACCGCTGCGGGATACATCGCGGCAAAGATGGACGAACGCGACCGGCGCCACAAACGCATGGGCGAAGCGCGTTTTGTGGTCGAGCCGAATGTCAAAGAGGGCAAGGGGGCTTTGCGCGATCTGCATACCCTCTTCTGGATCGCCAAATACGCCTACCGCGTGCGTAAGCGCGATGATCTCGTCAAACTCGGGGTTCTGTCACGCGAGGATTTCCGGCTGTTTGTGAAGTCGGAAGACTTCCTTTGGACCGTGCGTTGTCATCTTCATTTTGAGGCGGGCAAAGCCGAGGAACGGCTGACATTCGATTATCAGCGCGCGCTTGCCACGCGGTTGAATTACCAGAGCCACAACAGCCTCCAGGATGTTGAGCGGTTCATGAAGCACTATTTCCTTGTCACCAAGGACGTCGGCGACTTGACCCGCATCTTCTGCGCAGCCTTGGAAGACGAGGAGATGAAGCAGGCGCCGACACTTTCGAACCTGCTGTTGTCGCTTCCGTTCACCGGAAACGGCACGCGCCAGCTTCGTGGCATCAAGGACTTTGTCGCCGACCGCCAGCGTATCGACATCGTTGCCGACGATGTCTTTGAGCGTGATCCGGTCAATATGATCCGCATGTTCCACATCGCCGATCGCTACGGTCTCGAATATCACCCAAATGCGCTCAAGGCTGTGCGCGCGGCGATGAAGCGGATCAATAAGGAGGTCCGTGTCGATGTGAACGCCAACAAACTCTTCGTTCAGCTTTTGACGTCACGCAATGATCCCGAGATCAATTTGCGCCGAATGAATGAGGTTGGCGTGTTGGGGCGGTTCATCCCCGATTTCGGACGCATCGTCGCGATGATGCAGTTCAACATGTATCACTCCTACACGGTCGATGAGCACCTCATCCAATCCATCGGCGTGCTCTCAAGGATCGAAAAGGGGCTGCTGGACGATGAGCACCCGCTCGCCTCGAAAATAGTGCCGACGCTCAACGAAGAAGACCGCCGTATTCTCTATGTCGCACTGTTCATGCACGACATCGCAAAGGGCAGGCCCCAAGATCACTCCATTGCGGGCGCTGCGGTAGCCAAGCGGCTCTGCCCACGACTTGGAATGACGGCAGAGCAAACCGACATCGTCGCCTGGTTGGTGCGCGAACATTTGACCATGTCTATGACGGCACAGGCCCGGGACTTGTCAGACCGCAAGACAATCGAGGACTTCGTCGCCGTCGTTCAGTCCACGCGCCGCTTGAAGTTGCTATTGGCGCTGACCGTTTGCGACATCCGCGCGGTGGGTCCGGGCGTTTGGAATGGCTGGAAGGGCCAATTGCTGCGCACGCTCTATGCAGAAGCCGAACTGGCCTTGACCGGTGGGTTTTCTGGCGCGGGCCGCCAGCAGCGTGCATCGAAATTGCGTCTTCAACTCGCCAACGCGCTCGATGATCTGCCAGTCGGCGATGCCGCAAATTATGCCGCGCTGCACTATGACAATTACATCCTCACCGTACCGCCCGAAGAGCAGGTGCGACAGACGCGCTTCATTCGAAACGCCGACATTGCGGGCCATTCACTGGCGACCATGGTGAGCACGGATGCGTTTCAGGCGATGACCGAAATTGTTGTGCTGGCGCAGGATCATCCCCGGCTCCTGTCCGTCATCGCTGCGGCGTGTTCCGGGTCGGGCGCACAGATTGATGGCGCGCACATTTTCACGACCAGCGATGGCCGCGCTCTGGATGTCATTCGCATTGAGCGGGCATTCAAAAACGATGACGACGAGCTGCGGCGCGCGCAAAGCATCGGTCGCAACATCGAAGACATGCTGCTGGGAAACAGCGATCAACCCGAAGTGCTCAGCCGACCGACGCGAAAGAAGCGGTTGCCGAAAGCGTTCCGTGTCATCTCCAAGGTGACAATCGACAACACGCTCTCCAACATGTTCACCGTCGTCGAAGTTGAAGGTCTGGACCGCCCGGCGCTTTTGTCCGAACTCACTGAGACCATCTCGGAACTCAAGCTCGACATCCGCTCGGCCCATGTCACGACATTTGGTGAGAAGGTCATCGACAGCTTCTATGTCACGGATCTCCTTGGCCAAAAAATCGAGGATCCGGCGCGTCATGCCCGCATTCGAAAGGCGCTTTTTGGTGTTGTGAACACAGAGCCGGTCAAACCCGGCAAGGCGGCCTGACGCGCGATGAGCCTTTTCAAGAAATTCTTGAGCGTCGGCGCCGCCACGTCCGCAAGCCGTGTACTGGGCTTCGTTCGTGAGGCAATGATTGCGGCGATCCTTGGCGCAGGGCCGGTCGCTGACGCGTTTTACGCCGCATTTAGGTTTCCCAACTTGTTCCGGCGGCTGTTTGCTGAAGGTGCGTTTAACTCCGCCTTTGTGCCGTTGTTTGCCAAGGAGGTGGAAGCCGAGGGGCGTGAGGCGGCGGCCAAGTTTGCCGGTGACGTGTTTTCCGCACTCGCCTCGATTTTGGTCGTCCTGACCATCGCCGCCATCGCCTTTATGCCGTTTCTTGTGTCCACGATCATCGCGCCGGGATTTGTCGACACGCCGGACAAGTTCGAGCTGACCTCCGACCTTGCGCGCATCATGTTCCCCTATCTGGCGGCGATGTCTTTGGTGGCCATGTTGTCGGGTATCCTCAACTCATTCCGGTCCTATTTTCTGGCAGCATTGGCTCCGGTTCTCCTCAACGTGGTGATGATCACCGCCCTTGGCGCATCCGCGCTTTTTGACTTGCCTGCCCGCCAAACGGGTTATGCCCTAGCGACGGGCGTTGTGATTTCCGGCGCGCTCCAACTCGGCGTCCTGTTGATTGGCATACGTCAAGTCGGGTTCTCATTTCGCCCGCGCGCGCCGAAGCTCACGCCCAAGGTCCGACGCCTTTTGGCACTCGCCGCGCCCGCCGCGCTGACCGGCGGCATCGTGCAGATCAACATCGTGATCGGCCAGATCATCGCCTCCCAACAGGACAAGGCGATCTCCTGGTTGAGCTTCGCCGACCGCATCTACCAATTGCCGCTTGGCGTTGTCGGCATCGCAATCGGCGTGGTGCTTTTGCCGGAACTGTCGCGCGCCTTGTCGGCCAATGATGAGACCGAGGTCCGCTCTCTCCAAAGCAAGAGCCTAGAGTTCGGCCTCGGCCTCACCCTGCCTGCCGCCGCTGCGCTAATTATCATCCCTGCGCAGATCGTCGCCGTCCTTTATGAGCGCGGAGCGTTCACGCCCGAGACCACGCAGGCAACGGCCGCAGCACTTGCCGCGTTTGGGGTCGGGCTCCCGTCGTTCGTGCTGATCAAGGTGCTGCAGCCTGCCTTCTTTGCCCGAGAGGATATGCGCACACCGATGTGGTTTTCGCTCGTTTCCATGGTCGTCAACGTGGTCGGCAGCCTCGCCATGTTCCCGTATATCGGCCATGTGGGTATCGCTTTCGCAACCAGCCTCGCCGGGTGGGCGAACGCCGCGCTGCTCGCCATCGCCTTGGCGCGGCGCAATGACTTTGCCGTTTCCGGCGCAACATTGCGGCGTTTGGTGATGATGCTGGTTGCGACTGCAATGATGTCCGCGGTTCTGCTCGGTTTTGAATTTGTTGCGGGTGATGTGTTTGCGGGCGCAAACATTCTGGTCCGGCTGCCGCTCTTGGCTGTCGCGATTGGTGTTTCGGCAGTGGTGTATTTTGGTGCGGCCTTTGCGCTTGGCGGCATTGACCGGCAATTGCTGCGCTCGTCATTGCGCCGAGACGCCAAGCCAAACCGCAATACGCCTTGAA
>JBCBHR010000214.1:0-4256 GCA_038525365.1 Pseudomonadota bacterium
GGTTTCTGGCTTGATGACGCCTTCGCTTCTGGCGGGTCAGCGGGCTATGACCACAAGAAGATGGGCATCACCGCGCGCGGCGGATGGGAGGCGGTCAAGCGCCATTTCCGCGAAATGGACAAGGACATCCAGTCCGAACCGTTCACCGTGGTCGGCATAGGCGATATGTCGGGTGATGTCTTTGGCAACGGCATGCTCTTGTCGGAGCAGATCAAATTGGTCGCCGCCTATGATCACCGTGACATCTTCATCGATCCGGACCCGGATACCGCCAAGAGCTTCAAGGAACGCAAGCGCCTCTTCGAAATGGGCCGCTCATCCTGGCAGGACTACGACACCTCGAAGCTGTCAAAGGGCGGCGGCATCTTCCCGCGCAATCAGAAGTCGATCACGCTCTCCAAGGCCGCAGCCGACGCGATTGGGCTTGGCAAAACCAAGGCGTCTCCGAACGAAATCATGACCGCCATCCTGAAGGCGGACGCGGAGTTGCTCTGGTTCGGCGGCATCGGCACTTATATCCGCGCGACGAGCGAAACGGACGCGGAAGTCGGTGACCGCGCCAACGATCCAATCCGGATCACGGCCAAGGAAGTGGGAGCCAAGGTGATCGGCGAAGGCGCTAACCTTGGCCTCACACAACGCGCCCGCATCGAGTATGGCCTTGCGGGTGGGCGCTGCAACTCGGACGCCATCGACAATTCCGCCGGCGTCAACTCGTCCGACGTCGAGGTCAACATCAAGATCGCGCTCCAGCCAGCGCTTGCCAACAACACTTTGCCACGCGCCAAACGCGACAAGCTTTTGGAGGCAATGACCGAAAGCGTGGCCGATCTGGTATTGCGCACGAATTACGATCAGACACTGACAATCAGCCGCGCCGAGCGCGCAGGCACCAGTCAGTTGCAAGTGCAAAACCGATTGATGGAATCGCTTGAAAGTCGTGGCCTGTTGAACCGCGCCGTCGAGTTCCTGCCTGACGAAGAAGAGATCACCGAGCGCATGGCCAAAGGCGAAGCGCTGACGCGAGCCGAGATCGGTGTGCTCCTGTCGTACGCCAAGCTCGTCCTGTTTGACGACATCGTCGCCTCTGACCTGCCCGACGATCCTTATCTGGAAGATGCGCTCATCAGCTATTTCCCGCCGCGCATGCAAAAGGCCCATGGCGCGCTAATCGCCGGGCATCGGCTTCGCCGCGAAATCATCGCCACGCTGCTTGCCAATCAGGTCATCAACCGGGGCGGCACGTCGGTGATCAGCCGGTTTGAAGACGCCACCGGGCTACTGCCATCAGTCATCAGCCGTGCCCATGTGGTGATACGCGATGGCCTCGAAACCGAGGCGATCCACGCCGCCATCGACGCGCTCGACAACAAGGCAAGCGGTGAAGCGCAATTGTCACTTTATGCCGAGCTCGCCGAAGGCACGCGCCAGGCCATCGCCCATCAGCTCAAGGCGCTCAACGACACAAGCCCGCTTGCCGAAGCGGTCGGTGAAGTTGCCAAGGCACGCAAGGCACTCGCGAGCCATCTAAAGAAGATACTCCCGCCATATCTCGTGGACTGGTCAGCCGATCGCGTCGCCGAGTTTTCAGACGCTGGACTGCCGAAGGGACAGGCCGAAGCGCTTGCCATGCTGCCCATTAATGCGCTGATCCCGGACCTTGTGGCCGTGTCACGGCAATGCGGTGCGGAAGTGCTGCCTGCCGCCAAGGCGTTCTTCGAAGTGACACACACCTTCAAGATCGGGCGGCTGGAACACCAGGCTTATGGCCTCGACACGAGCGACTATTTTGATGGGCTGGCACAGCAGCGTGCACTCGACACGATCCACGCCGCACGACGCACGCTCACCTCTGCGGCATTGTCAGCAGCGGCGGGCAACCATGCCCAAGCCGTCACGCAATGGGCAAACGCCAACAGCGTGCGCATAAAGCGCGTGCAGGATCGCATTGCAGATTTGACCGAGGCCGGAGAACTGACAGCGTCGCGCCTGACCGTCGCCGCAGGGCTTTTGTCCGATTTGGCTGAAGGTTGAAGGTGACCGGATCATGACAACCGCCGTTACCGAGCCAGCCGAAGCCCCGGCTCCCGTCAAACGGAAGGGCATCTTCGGCTGGATGCTTTTTGACTGGGCGGCGCAGCCGTTCTTCACAGTCGTCACCACATTCATTTTCGGCCCCTATTTTGTGTCGCGCATGGCCGCTGATCCGGCCGCCGGTCAATCGGCGTGGGGATATGGATTGGCAGCATCGGGGTTTCTAATCGCAATCCTGTCGCCCATGCTTGGCTCCATCGCCGACCAGACGGGCCCTCGCAAACCGTGGATCGCGGGCTTTGCGCTGATCAAGATCATCATGTTGATGATGCTGTGGACCGCCGCGCCGGGATCAAACCTGTTTTATGTGGTCGCGATCTTCTCCATAGCATCGGTCGCCGCCGAGTTTTCGACGGTCTTTAATGACTCCATGATGCCACGGCTTGTACCAGCAAAGGCGATCGGACGTGTCTCCAATATCGCATGGGGGCTTGGCTATGCCGGTGGCATGATCGTCCTGATTGGCGTCATCGCCTTGATCGCCGGTTCGCCCGAAACCGGAAAAACCATCATCGGGCTCGACCCCATCTTCGGGCTTGATCCGGCGCAGGGTGAAGACGCGCGGATCACCGGCCCCATCGCGGCGGTTTGGTATTTGATCTTCATCCTTCCGATGTTCTTGTTCACGCCAGATATGCGCAGCGTACGCGGCATCACCATGGGCAAGGCTGTGCGTGACGGGCTCGCCGAACTCAAAGGCACAATTGCCGATGTGCGACGCAAGGCCGGTGTCTTCCGCTTCCTCTTGGCTCGCATGATCTATCAGGATGGCGTGAACGCGCTTATCGCGCTTGGCGGCGCGTTTGCAGCGGGGATGTTCTCCTGGTCTATCACCGAGATCGGAATTTTCGGCATCATCTTGAACATCGTCGCCATTCCGTCATGCCTGATTGCAGGACGCCTCGACACCGCGTTCGGCTCCAAGCGCATCGTCATGGCATCGATCATTTGCCTGATCATCGCCGCCTTCGGCATCATCTCCACCGGGACAGACTTCACCCTGTTCGGCGCTCTGTCCTTTGCGCCGACCGAAGCGGGCGGCCTGTTCGCATCGCCCGCGGAGAAAGCCTACATCGTGTTTGGGCTTTTGATCGGCGTTGCCTTTGGCCCGGTGCAGGCATCCTCACGATCCTACATGGCGCGTTCGGTACACCCGGAAGATGCTGGTCGCTACTTCGGCATCTATGCGCTGGCTGGCCGCGTCACGAGTTTTGCCGCCCCGCTGATGGTCGCCATTGTGACCGACATCACGGGCTCCACGCGGCTTGGCATGTCGATGGTGGTGATTTTCCTTGTGGTCGGTCTCGCCATTCTTTGGACGACACCCTACCCCGCAGCCGACCCCGAAGAGCGTTGACGCCGTTCAGTGGCGAAAGTGACGAACGCCGGTGAAGACCATGGCCAGTCCGTGCTCATCGGCGGCGGCGATGACCTCTTCATCGCGCATCGACCCGCCCGGCTGAATGACAGCGCTGGCGCCCGCGTCCACTGCCGCCACCAGCCCATCTGCAAACGGAAAGAACGCATCGGAGGCGACAGCGGAGCCGATGGTTTTTGAGTCTGAAAGGCCAAGCGCTTGTGCCGCGTCAAGTGCCTTGCGAGCCGCGATGCGCGATGAATCCACACGGCTCATTTGCCCTGCACCAATGCCAACGGTCGCGCCATCACGCGCATAGACGATCGCATTCGACTTCACATGCTTGGCCACCTGAAAGGCAAAACGCATATCCGCCAGTTCGCGCGCATCCGGCTGGCGTTTGGTCACGCAGCGCAAGTCCATTTGTGCAATGGTCATTGTGTCAGCATCCTGCTTCAGATAGCCACCTGCGACCGGTCGCACCATCTGTCGTGACAAGATCGGGTCTGCGAGACCGCCGGTGAGCAAGAGCCTCAAATTCTTTTTCGCTGCGATGATCGCGCGTGCATCATCGTCGGCGTCCGGCGCGATGATGACTTCGGTGAAAATCTGCGTGATGTGTTCAGCCGTTACCGCATCAAGCGTTCCATTGAGCGCGACGATCCCGCCGAACGCCGATGTGCGGTCACAATCATACGCCGCCTGATAGGCTTCAGCGAGTGATCGCGCCACCGCGACACCACATGGATTGGCGTGCTTGATGATTGCGACGGCGGGCGTCGATGGATCAAACTCAGACACCAAC
>JBCBHR010000215.1:0-4254 GCA_038525365.1 Pseudomonadota bacterium
GGGCAAGCAGATCGACGAGGGTTGAACTGCCAAACATTCGTGAACAAAAAAACCCCGCCGCAGATACTGCGGCGGGGTTTTTCATTTCCCAAACCTGATTGTTCCGAAAGGATCAGTCTTGTTTGGACACCAAAACCTGACGACCGCGATACATGCCGGTTTTCAGGTCGATGTGGTGTGGGCGGCGCAGCTCGCCTGACGCTTTGTCTTCGACGTAAGTCGGGTTTTTCAAGGCATCTGCGGAACGACGCATGCCGCGTTTCGAGCGTGTGATTTTGCTCTTAGGTACAGCCATTTGCTTTGCTCCAGTTCAAAAGCATGCGGCCCTGCCAAAAGTGGGAGACAGGCGTTGTTGTCCTGCATGCGTCGGAAAGTGAGCGGCACATACACAATCAAATGCATCTTGAGAAGACGGCGGGTGGAAAAAAGTGAGTTTCAGATCAGCCGTCGGGCGTCACGCAACCGATATAAGCGCCAGACTGGCGTGCGCGCCGCTCAACCACCTGGGCGACACGCGTCATGCCGTTTGATGGCTTTGCCGGGTTGCGCGCATATGGATTTGGCAGGGTCACCGCCATCAGAGCGGCTTGGCGGCGTGACAGGTCTCCCGCGTCGCGGTTGAAGTGATGCTGTGTGCCCGCGCCAACTCCGTAGATGCCATCGCCCCATTCGGCGATATTGAGATAGATTTCCATCAACCGATCTTTCGGGATCACCAGATCTATCCAGACCGCCAATGGCAATTCCAATCCCTTGCGAAGGAATGATCTGCCATTCCACAAGAACAGGTTTTTCGCGGTCTGCATCGTGATCGTTGACGCGCCACGGGTCGCCTCGCCTTGGAGCGCTGCTTCGACGACCACCCGCAGTTCGCCGAGATCAACGCCATGGTGGCTGCAAAACTGGCCGTCTTCTGACATGAGCACCGACTGGACGAGTAGCGGGCTGATCGTATCGAGGTCACGCCAATCACGCTCATAGCTTTGGCCGCGCACCGTATCCGCCAGCATGAGTGTTGAAACCGGGCGGATGCCTTCAAAGCGATATAAAAGAGTGAGCAGAAATGGTAGCGCTCCGACAAAAACAAGAGCAAGCAGGATGCGGCGCAACCAAAGCTTCCAACGGCCCGTTGCCTTGGTGCGCTTTTTCTTCGTTGTCCGCGCGAAGCGCGGCAGACGCCAGCGACGCTTGGTCGCCGTCCCACCATCATTTACGGATTTTGCCGTTGCCTTGCCCACGCAAACCCCGTGTGCGCTCACACCATTCCATGCAACGCCGGGCTTGGGCCTCGACGGCTGCGTTCGTTTGGCTCTAAAGCCGCAAAGCGACCATTCAAAGACAAAACAAACATGCAGGGGCGATGGCAATGGACGATTTTCAGGCGAGGCTTGCCCAAAGGGCACAGCAGGTTGGCGCCAGGCTGGAAGAGGTCCTCGTTTCTGACCCAAATGCGGACGAGGTTGCCCTGCCACCACAACTGATAGCCGCCATGCGCCATGGGGCGCTCAACGGCGGCAAGCGTCTGCGCCCCATACTCGTTGTCGAAACGGCTTCGCTGTTTGGGGGTCATGAAGCCAGCGCATTGGACGTAGGCGTCGCGCTTGAGTGTATCCATTGCTACTCGCTGATCCATGACGACCTGCCCGCCATGGATGATGATGACTTGCGGCGCGGGCAGCCGACAGTTCACGTCAAATTTGACGAAGCGACCGCCATTCTGGCTGGAGATGCGCTTCTTACCCTGGCGTTTGACGTGATCGCGTCCGCTGATGGGCTCGATGACGCGGCGAAGGTGCGGCTGACGATGGCGTTGGCACGGGCTGCCGGGCGCGGCGGCATGGTTGGCGGCCAAATGCTTGATCTTGAGCATGAGACCAAGGAAGCCGACGCGACGACGATCCGTCGAATTCACGCCATGAAAACCGGTGCGCTGATCCGCTTTGCGACGCAAGCCGGTGCCATTTGTGCGGGCGCGCCGGAGGCGGACACTGTGAGGATGACGCGTTTTGGAGAGCTTCTTGGCCTCACTTTTCAGCTGGCCGATGACCTCTTGGATGTGACGGCAAGCGCGGAAGCGATGGGCAAGGCAACGGGCAAGGACGCAAAGGCCGGCAAGAAAACACAGGTCGCCATCCTCGGTATCGACTGGGCTCGCGATCAGCTGGGCAGATATGTGTCTGAAGCCAACGCACTCCTCGATACGTTCGGCGACGAGGCTGAATTCTTGCGGCAGACAGCGCGCTACATCGCAAACCGCAAGCGCTGACTGAGCCTAGCGGTTCCTGGCGACGAGGCATGCCGTACCGCGTGCCCGCAATTGGCCGCAAAGCGCATTGGCTTGGCTTCGGCTGTCGGCGCCGATGCGGACCGCATAGATGGGCCGTGGGCCGATTGGTGTTCGCAGGCGGCTGATCGACACCGGCTTGTCTTCGATGAGGGAGCGGTTTCGGGATTTGATCCGCTCCCATTTGCGTGCCGCGATGGAACGCTTGAAATTGCCAGCCACTTGCACAGCCCACGGCTTCAGCACGACCTGCGCCATGGCTACACCGCCGGTTTTGATAATCGGCAGGCGATTGCACGACTCCTTGAAGGTCTTGCCCTCTTCCAGGGGGAGGTCCTTGATGAATTTTCCCCGTGCTTGGAAAACCTCTGCGGGTTCGCCGGTGATATCAAAGACGTAGTTTTCGGTCTCAAGCGGTAAATTCGACCGACCGCGTAGCCAGCGGTCCACGCGCCCTTCGCCAGCATTGTAGGCTGCGGCGGCGAGACCGAGATTTCCCATCTGAAGCCTGAGAAAAGCCAACAGCCGCGCGGATGCCGGGATCGCCTGTTTGGGATCAAATGGGTTTTTCAAATCTCGGCTCTTGGCCGTGGCGGGCATAAACTGCGCAATGCCGAGTGCGCCCGCCGGAGACACAGCGCCCGCATCAAACCGGCTTTCCTTCCAAATCAGCCGCGCGAAGAAAGCGGGCGGAAGCCCGTTGCTGCGCGCTTCATTGGCAATCAATCGACAGATTTCGGGAACCGCCAATTGATTGACGGCAAGCTCAAGTTCCTGAGCGATTGCCCATTTCGTTCCGGACACGAAACACATTAACGCAGCTAACAGGCACGCAGCTGTGGATCGCCTAAGCTGCATCGGAAGTCGCGCCCTGCCCGAAACGCTGTTCGATGTAGGTTTTGACCATCGCCTCGAAGTCTGCCGCAATGTTCTCGCCGCGCAGGGTCGCCGCCTTTTTTCCATCGATGTAGACAGGCGCCGCCGGTGTCTCGCCGGTTCCGGGAAGCGAAACGCCGATGTCGGCATGTTTGGATTCGCCCGGGCCGTTGACGATGCAGCCCATCACAGCGACTTTGAGATTTTCAACGCCTGGATATTGTTCGCGCCAGATGGGCATGTTCTTGCGCAGATCGTCTTCGATCTTGCGCGCCAACTCCTGAAAGACGGTGGACGTTGTGCGTCCGCATCCGGGGCAGGCGGCGACCACGGGCAGGAATTGGCGGAAACCCATGGTTTGCAGCAATTCCTGCGCAACCTGCACTTCCTTGCGACGGTCACCGTTTGGCTCCGGTGTCAGAGATATGCGGATCGTGTCGCCAATGCCCTGCTGCAGGAGAACGGCGAGCGCAGCAGATGATGCGACAATCCCTTTCGATCCCATACCCGCCTCAGTCAGACCGAGATGCAGCGCATAGTCGCACCGCGCGGCGAGATCGGTGTAGACGGCGATCAGGTCCTGGACTTGGCTGACTTTGGCGGAAAGCAGAATTTTGTTGCGCGGTAGGCCGACGTTTTCTGCCAATTGCGCGGACATCAATGCCGATTGGATGATCGTCTCGCGCATCACCTCGGCTGCCGACATCGGAAAACCGTTCTCTTGGTTCTCGTCCATCAGACGCGTCAGCAATTCCTGGTCGAGCGAACCCCAATTGACGCCGATGCGCACGGGCTTATCGTGGCGGATGGCCATTTCGATGATGTTGGTGAACTGGCGGTCGCGCTTGTTCTTGAAGCCAACATTCCCCGGATTGATCCGGTATTTGGCCAGCGCTTGCGCGCATGCGGGATGGTCGGCGAGCAGCTTGTGGCCGATATAGTGAAAGTCGCCGATCAGTGGGACATCCAAGCCGAGCCGTTCTAGCCGCTCGCGGATTTTAGGCACGGCGGCCGCGCTCTCATCGCGGTCAACAGTGATGCGCACGACTTCCGAGCCAGCCTGGAAGAGGTCTGCAACCTGTTTGACCGTGCCG
>JBCBHR010000216.1:0-4228 GCA_038525365.1 Pseudomonadota bacterium
CCTGCTGAACGATTTGGCCCTTGTCGATCACCACAAGACGATCCAGTGCGGCGATTGTGGACAGGCGATGGGCGATGGCGAGCACCGTTTTATCCTCCATCAGCGTTGCCAGATTGTCCTGAATGGCGGCCTCAATCTCAGAATCAAGCGCGGACGTTGCCTCATCCAGAATGAGGATGGGTGCGTTTTTGAGCATCACACGGGCGATGGCCACCCGTTGGCGCTGGCCACCGGAAAGCTTAATGCCGCGTTCGCCGACATGGGCGTCATAGCCGCGTCGTTTGCGTGGGTCTTCGGCATCGAGAATGAATTCGTGAGCTTGGGCTCTGTTTGCAGCGGCGATGATGTCATCCATCGTTGCATCTGGCGCGCCATAGGCGATGTTGTCTTTCAATGACCGATGCAAGAGTGACGGCTCTTGGCTGACCACACCAAATTGCGCACGCAGGCTCGCCTGCGTAACATCGTTGATCGGCGTCCCGTCGAGCAGTATGCGTCCACCGGCCGGTTCAAAAAGACGAAGTGTCAGGTTCACAATGGTGGATTTGCCCGCGCCCGACGGGCCAACGAGGCCAACCTTCTCGCCGGGCTTGATCGTCAGGTTCAGCCCATCGAAAAGTTCGATGTGCTCTTTGCCATAGTTGAAACGCACATCGTCGAAGCGGATTTCGCCGTGGGCGCGTTCCAGCACCTCGGCATCCTCCGCGTCCCGGATTTTCGGCTCAACGGAGATCGTCTCCATGGCGTCCTGCACCGTTGAGAACGCGCGGATCAGTCCGTTAATGTTGAACATCATCCAGCCCGACATCTGATTGAGCCGGAGCACCAGACCCATGGTCGCCGCAATCGCGCCGGCCGATATCGCGCCCGCCATCCAACCCTGCACCGCCAGCACGCCGACCGCTGTCATCATAATGCCGTTCAGGACAGCAACCGCGGTGCGCACGAGTGTGATCATGCGGGTCAGGTTGGTCACCGCGCCCAGATAGTGCGTGAGGGCGGTTTTGATATCGCCATGCTCGCGCCGCCCGGTGTCGAAGAGCTTTACGGTCAGAATATTGGTGAAAATATCGACCATGCGCCCGTTTAGCACGGAGCGCTCATTGGCGTTGTTTTTGCCTGCTGCGCGCAGTCGCGGCAGCAAAAATCTGATGATGAAGCCATAGCCCGCCGCCCACACGGCGACTACGACGCCCATGCGCCAATCAAGTGTGGTCAACACTGCCCATGTGAGCACGATGAAGGTCAGGAATGACCACAGCGACTGCAGCGACGTGACGATGAAGTCACCGACAGATTCGCCCGCCTGCATGATTTTGGTGGCGATGCGGCCGGCGAAATCATCCTGATAGAACTCGTAGGGTTGCTCGATCACACGGCGAAACGACTGCCACCGCACCATGGTGTAAAACCGTGGCACGATGATCTGTTGTTCAACGATGGCAGCAGCCACCATGATGATCGCGCGGACGACCAAAAGCAGCGCGCCAAATGCCATCAACTCGAACCAGTGGTCAGCGACAAGGGTGGCCGGTGATGAAGCATCCAAGAGATCGATCAGCCATCCAACGCCCCAGTAAAGCGCGGCATCCACAGCGCCGACCAGACCGCCCACAACGAGCAGCGCGATGAACGGCCCACGCGCCTGCATCGCGAAATACCAAATGAACGACCACGCATTGGTCGGCAGCAATTCGCGGCCCGGATCATTGAACGGATCAACAAACCGCTCCACCCGGTTCCAAACCGGATGGTCCATGTTTCGATATTTCGGATCAGGATCCGGCCGCCAGGGTTGGGGGGAATTTCGTGCCATGTGTTGAAATGTAGGCGACCTCGATGACACTTGTAGGGCGAATGGTTGGTCTGTTGTGTCCGGGGATCGAGGTTAGCGGATCACTTCAACAACCAAGCCGTCATGCTCTACCTTGGACCAAACCCGATCCGCCGTTAGCGCTGCCCGTTTGGTCAAGGCCGCCGTTGCAAGGCAGATGCGGTCGCCGAGGCTTAGGCCAAATGCCTTTGTGTCAGCAAAGAGAACGCCAGCCAGCGCCGCCACAGCCCCGTCGACTGGAACGATATCGAGATCAAAACTTGCGAGGATGTTTTCTGCATCAGAGGGTGGAACACCTTTCTGCACGAGCTTTGAAAGAACTTCACAATAGTTTGCGGCGCTGATCGAAGCTTGGTGCAAGACTTCCTGCACCCTGTGAGAACCGGGTTCATCGTACAGCAGAACCAGCATGGCCGATGCGTCGAGTATCACGGCCAGTTCACTTGCATTCCGCTTCGGCTTCGGCCTCGGCCTCGGCCTCGGCGCGCCTATCTGAAATCAGCTCATCGGCAACAGATCCGTTTGCAGCCGTATATTCCCGCACGCGCCGTTGCGCACTCGACACCACATCGGCGATCGAACGGACCCGCAATTCGTCGCCAACCGCTTCTATGACAACCGGCCCACCCTCAGCCAAGCCTAATTCCTTCCGAAGGGTGGCGGGTATCACCAACCTTCCGTTCGAACCCATTTTCGCGCGCACAGCCGTCACCGTATCCTCGCCTCAGCCTTGCTCGAAGCCAACTTGTAAGAGTGTGACACATAGCACAAATGTACCACATCAGCAAAATGTGGTGCATTTGACCTTATGGCAAAAAACTACTCCGCAGCCACCTTTGCTGCGTCACCGCTGTCAATGAACCCACCCGATTGGCGCGCCCAGAGGTCAGCGTAGAGACCGCCAGCTTGGGTCAGTTCTTCGTGGGTGCCGTCTTCGACGATGGCGCCCTTGTCCAGCACGATCAGCCGGTCGAGGCTGGAGATGGTGGACAGGCGGTGGGCGATGGCGATGACCGTTTTGCCATCCATCAATGCGTTGAGGTTTTCCTGAATGGCGGCCTCGACCTCGGAGTCCAACGCCGATGTCGCCTCATCCAACACCAGGATCGGTGCGTCCTTCAGGAACACACGGGCGATTGCGATCCTTTGGCGCTGGCCCCCGGAAAGCTTCACGCCCCGCTCACCCACATGAGCGTCATAGCCGGTGCGACCCTGCAGATCGACGAGACCCTCAATGTAGTCATGCGCGTTGGCCCGTTTGGCGGCCTGGACGATCTCCTCATCGGTTGAATCGGGTCGGCCATAAGCGATGTTGTCGCGCACCGAACGGTGCAGCAGCGACGTATCCTGCGTGACGACGCCGATCTGTTGGCGCAGGCTCTCTTGGCTCACAGAGGCGATATCCTGGCCGTCAATGCGGATGGCGCCACCTTCCAGATCGTAGAGCCGCAGCAGCACATTCATCAGCGTTGACTTTCCGGCACCCGACCGACCGACAAGGCCCACCTTTTCGCCGGGTTTCACCGTCAGGTCCAGCGCCTCGATGACGCCCTTTGCTTTGCCGTAGTGGAACGTCATGCCGTCGAAATTGATTTCGCCTTTGGAGACAACAAGCTGCTTGGCATCATCGCGGTCTGTTACATCCTGCGGCTTGGCAAGCATGGTCATGCCGTCTTCGGCCATGCCGATGTTCTCAAACAAGCCCGCGAGCTCCCACATCACCCAGTGCGACATGCCCTCAAGGCGCATGACGAGGCTGACACCGACAGCAATTGTGCCCACCGTCGCGTTGCCCGCCTGCCACGACAGGAGACCGATCACACCCACCGAGGCCAAAAGCAGCACGTTGGCAAAATCGAGACTGATGTTGAGCTTGGAAACCAGCCGCATTTGCGGATGCACGGTGTGGAGGAAATCCTCCATGGATGCCTTCACATAGGCTTCTTCGCGGTTGGCATGCGCAAATAGTTTGACGGTCTGGATGTTCGTGTAGCTGTCAACCACACGGCCCGTCATTGTGGAGCGCGCATCGGACTGCCGTTCAGAGATCTCGCGCATCTTCGGCAGGAAATAGCGCAACAAAGCGACATACGCGGCCAGCCACACGATGAACGGGATGATCATCGCCATATCGAGCGCAGCAACCAGCACGACTGCGCCACCAAAATAGGCGAGCACATAAACAAAGACATCAATCGCCTTCGTCACCGTCTCACGCACGCCAAGCGCGGTTTGCATGACCTTTGTTGCGACCCGCCCGGCAAATTCATCCTGATAAAAGCCGAACGACTGGCCGAGCATATAGCGGTGCGCCTTCCACCGGATGATCATTGGATAATTGCCGAAGACCGTCTGGTGCATGATGAGCGTATGCAGCGCGGCCAGCGCTGGGAT
>JBCBHR010000217.1:0-4217 GCA_038525365.1 Pseudomonadota bacterium
ATAGCGCCGACAATAGCCGCAAGACCAATATTCAATGCCGAACCCATGCCGGTGGTCAGAAGCGCCACGACTAAAATGCCCATCAAAGTGGGAGCGACCAAAAGATAGGCTGCAAGGCGGAGGGAGAACATCGGGTTCCTCGCTTTCTTTCATTCCACATGCACAAAGGCAGTTTCCGCCTTTCACTGCGATCAGACTTTGACCTAGGACAAGGTTTCTGCGCGCCGCATCAAAACGGAAAACACCATGCATTTCGCATCTGACAATTGGGCCGGTGCCCACCCAAAAATCATGCAAGCCATGACGTCCGCCAATGACGGATATTGGCCAGCGTACGGAAACTCAGACCGCGATGAGCGCCTCGACGCGCGCTTTGCAGACGTGTTTGAAACCGAGGTCGCCGTTTTCCTCGTGAGCACTGGTACCGCCGCCAACGCGCTGGCGCTTTCCGCAATGGCACGGCCGGGCGATGTCGCGTTCTGCCACACCGAAGCGCATATCCGCGTGGATGAATGCGGCGCTCCGCATTTCCTTGCGCCCGGCCTGCAAATGATGCCGGTCACCGGAAGTTTTGGAAAGATAGACGAGGCCCAACTCGGCCGGGCGGTTGAAACGGTCGCCGGCGGCGGTCTGAACGCCGGGCGCGTCGGCATGCTATCCCTCACCCAAGCCACCGAATGCGGGACGCTTTACGCTCCAGATGAAATCGAGGCATTGGTGAAAACCATCCGCTCCAATCGATCCGATGCACCGGTTCACATGGACGGCGCGCGTTTTGCCAATGCGCTCGCTGCAACAGGTGCGACACCCGCCGAGGTGACCTGGAAGCGCGGGATCGACATTTTGTGTCTTGGAGGCACGAAGAACGGGTGCTGGTGCGCCGAGGCGATACTCGTGTTCCGACCAGACCTGGTTGACGACATGATCTATCTGCGCAAACGCGCCGGTCACCTGCTGTCAAAGATGCGCTTTATGACCGCGCAGTTTGAGGCGTATCTCGATGAGGGCTTGTGGCTCGAGCTTGCCACAAAGGCCAATGATCAGGCTGCAAAGCTGGAAGCTGCGATCACCACCTCAAACAGCGTGCGTCTGGCTTGGACCCGCGAGGTCAATGAGGTTTTCGGGATCGTGGAGCGCAACCGCTTCGCCCAATGGCAAGCACAAGGTCTCAAGGCCTATGACTGGCAGCCACCGACCGCCGAACGCGAATTGCTGGATGAAAACGAGACCATGTTCCGGCTGGTGACCTGCTATGCGACGTCCGATAACGAGGTTGAGGCTTTCGAGCGACTACTTAGATGACGTGGCGTTCAGCGTTCACGGTTCCGTGACAACTGCGTTACCGCTTCTGACATTCGTTTGTTTTTCCATTGAACACGGAATTTGAGACATTTTGCCAATCCGGTGTCGCGCCGGGGATCAAAAAGTCTTCAATGGAGAAACACTATGTCCGCAACCAAGAAAACCGTATCCGGCCTCGCTCTTGCTGGCGCTGTGGCTACCGCCATCGCTGGCGTTAACCTCGGCACGATTGGCGATGCCCACGCTGCCAACGAAAAATGCTACGGCGTTTCGCTCGCCGGTAAGAACGACTGTGCCGCAGGCCCAGGCACAACATGCCAAGGCACTTCTACAGTCGATTTCCAAGGCAACGCTTGGACATTTGTTGAAAAAGGCACATGCGAGACCATCGCCCTTGAAGGCGATCGCAAAGGTTCCCTGGCTCCGCTGAGCCGCGATCTGCCTGCTTGATCCGCTTTTTTGGCAGTCAAGACTGATTTCACCGATGCACCGCCGGACAGCAACTCACCTTGTTGTTGGCACCGGCGGTCACCCACCTTGCTGCAGTCCGGAGACCCGTTCATGAATGTAGTACCCCTCAAACATGACGCGCCAGCCACGGCGGATGCATCGGCTGCCGTGGCATCGGCACCGGCTGCAGCAAGACCTTATTCGAAGACTGACATCCCTGCCCGCGCAGGCGTCAGCTTCAAACACGACCACACAAACGACATTCTGGCCGACGCGGGCGATGTCGCCTTCCTCGAAGTCCATGCGGAAAACTACATGGGCGATGGTGGCCATCCGCACCGCACACTGGAGCGCATCCGCCGTGACCATCCGCTGTCCTTGCATGGCGTTTGCATGTCACTTGGCGGACCGCAGCCGCTCAACGCCGACCATCTGCAGCGGTTCAAAGCACTGGTTGACCGCTACGAGCCGGGCTTGGTGTCGGAGCATTTGGCTTGGTCAACGCATGATGATGTCTTCTACAATGACCTTCTGCCCCTCCCATACACCCGCGAAACGCTGAGCCACGTCTGCGATCACATCGATCAGATGCAGTCGGCGATTGGACGCACAATCCTGCTGGAGAACCCGGCCACCTATGTTCTGTTCGACGATGCGGAGATGACGGAAACCGACTTCCTCCACGCGATTGTTCATCGCACCGGATGCGGTCTCCTTTTGGATCTGAACAACGTCTTTGTTTCCGCAACCAATCATCACTTCTCGGCCATGGAATATTTGGACGCGTTCCCGCTCCATGCGGTCGGCGAAATTCATCTCGCAGGTCACACCGAGCAAACTGACGATGAGGGCGAATTGCTGTTGATTGACAGCCACAACCGCCCGGTCGCTGATCCCGTTTGGGCGCTCTATGAACGCGTTCTCGACCGTACAGGACCTATCACCACGCTTGTCGAATGGGACAGCGACCTGCCGGAATGGCCGGTTTTGCGCGCAGAAGCTGGCGCGGCAAACGCCATCATCGAGAAAATTCAACGTCGGCATTCCGCCGTGTTCGGAAGCCGTCATGCCGTCAGCGCTTGAACAGCAAAACGAGATGTTCACCGGCGGCCTTCTGGCGCCGCAAACACCGACGCCTTACAATTTGACCGGCCCCGAGGGCAAGGGCGCCAACAAGCGCTACGATGTGTACCGCAACAATGTTACCGTCAGCCTGACGGACGCGCTGGTGGACATCTTCCCGGCCGTACATCGCCTGTTGGGTGACACGTTTTTCCGAGGTTTGGCGCGCGAATATGTGCGCAGCCATCCGCCGCAATCGCCACTGCTCTTTCTTTATGGCGAGCATTTCGCGGACTTCATCCAAGGCCACGACGCCACTCAAGATGTACCCTACATCGCCGACGTCGCGCGCATTGAGCGTGCGTGGCTGACCGCTTACCATGCAGCCGACCGCGCGCCGCTCAATCCTGCCGATCTTGGCGCAATTACGCCTGAAGTTCTGGGCAATGTCGTCTTTGCAGCCAAGCCGGGCACTGCGATCGTCAACTCACGCTATGCGACTTTCACCATCTTCGCTATGAACCGCGATATGCTGGAGCAAGCGCCGGTGGATGCATCCATGCCGGAACACACGCTGATCACGCGACCAGACGTTGATGTCATCGTGACACCGCTCACAGAAGCCGAAGCGGTGTTCTTCGCTGCGCTGCTCAGTAAGTCCCCGGCGACGCTTGAAGAAGCCGCCGAAGCGGCGCTCGGCGTTGACCAATCATTCGACCTCAATGCCGCGCTTTCCAAGATGATTGGAACTGGGGCCGCCTCGAACGTTGCCCTTCGCAAAGATCACACACAAACCGATGCAATCACTGAACTGGAAATCGATCATGAGCATGATCTTGAATGAGCCCGACACAGAAACCCCGTCGCACAGATCCCGAGGGGGGATCATCGGCGCAGTGGTTGGCCTGCACAATCGCGTCTTCCGTGCCATCACGGCTGCCGCCAACGATTGGCTGACCGGCTTTTCGGCCCGCTTCATGTTCGCCAGCGTACTCTTGTTCTATTACCTCAATTCCGGCTGGCAAAAGCTCGGAGAGGGCATTTTCGGATTTCTCAACCCGTCATTGGGCGCTTACGCATCGATACTGCCTTCGGTGATGGAGCAGTATGGTTATGACCAGACGGCGATCCCCTTCTTTCCGTATGGGATGATCGTTTATGCAGGCACGTGGACGGAGCTCATCCTTCCAATCCTGATTGTTATTGGCTTGTTTTCCCGCCTCGCGGCTCTCGGCATGATCGGTTTTGTCATTGTGCAAACCTATGTCGACATCAATTTCCACGGACTGGAAGACAAATTCGTGGGGTCGATGTTTGACCGGTTGCAGGACGCGGTCGTCTGGGATCAGCGGCTGTTGTGGGTTTTCGTGCTGGCAATCATCGTCTTCAATGGGCCAGGTCGC
>JBCBHR010000218.1:0-4215 GCA_038525365.1 Pseudomonadota bacterium
ACAGCGACGGCTCGGCGCGCGACCGGAGCGTGCGCTCCGAGAATAAGAGCAGCAGGATCGCGAAGATGACAGTCGCCACGATGTCGAACCCGGCGCGACCAGCGACCGCCGTCATGGCAGCTGTTGTGTCACCCAGCGTGTCATTGAGAATGCCACGGCGGTGCAAAACCCATTGCCAGATATTGGCGATGACAACCGGTGACAGCATGACGGGATAAAAGAACATGGCCCGCCAAAAACCACGCCCCGCAATTGACATGTTGACGACAAGTGCAGTCGCCAGTGCCACCACGCACAGGACCGGCACTTGTATGATGACGAACAACAGCGTGTTGCTCATCGCCACCCAAAAACTCTGTCCGGCATTGGAGCAGGTGTTTGGGTTGAAATAGTTCTCGCAGTTGAAAATATCGGCATAGTTGGCGAGGCCGACGAACGGGCGGTTCAGGAGCGAGATGCTTTCGCCGCCGGTCACCGACACCCAGAAATTGAGGATCATCGGTAAAAAAGTAAAGAAGCCGAATATCAGCATGTTCGGCAAGAGGAGCGCATAGGGCACCCCACCACGGCCCCAGATCGACTGGGCAATTTCAACCGGGAAACCCAATAGATCCATCCCGAAGCGCGGCGCTTCAACGATGGAGTAAGATCGCCTTTGCAGAAGCCAGATCGAGCCACCAATGACCCAAAAAGCAACGATCAGTGTGGCCACTATGCCGGTTGGGTTCATGATTTATCCGCCAATGCCCATGCGTCACGCCATTTGGAAAGACGGGACAAAAAAGCCGGAAGCACGCAATCGCACTTCCGGCCCTTTCTCAGACGCTTTTGCGTTTCATCAGCCGGCGGTCTTGTCGGCGATGTCGGCTTCCATGCGCTGGAAGGCTTCATCGAGCGACATGTCGCCGTTCATGACCTGCGCGAGGAACTCGACAGTAGCGTTGTACATGACAAAGCCAAACTGTGAGCCCTGCAACTGATAGGCTTGCGGGGTCTGCTCAGAAGCCGCCGCAGCACCGGCGGCGAAAGTGTTCAGACCTTCGGAAACTTTCGGGTCACCACCAAACTCGGTGTAGTCGACGCCTTCAGCCTGCAGTTTGGAGTGAGCCGGGATGGCGAACGTCTTGCCATACCATTCCCTCGCTTGGCTTTCGTCGGCCATCCACGCGACGAAACGGGCGGCCGCTTCCTGCTCTTCAGCGGACTGACCTTGGTCGAAGGCAACCATGCCCGCACCGCCTGGCATCACGCCACATCCGGCAGGGCCGCAGGGAACCGGAACAACCGCCCAGTCAAACTTGTCGCCAACATTGTCCTGAACGTTGCCGATGTTCCATGAACCGGACATGTAGAAAGGCACTTCCTCATTGAAGTAGAGTTCATTGCCGTTGGCATATTTGGAGCCTGACACAGCTGGCCAGATATCCGGTGGCATGAGACCAGACTCGTGCCACTCGATCATCTTGCCCGCAAACGTCTTGAAGCCGTCATCGACGATCAACTTGCCGTCGCCGTCAAAATATGCGGCACCGTAGGACATCGCCGGGCCGGCCATGCGGTGGCCGGAGCGGTCCATGACCATGCCTGCATAGGAGCCCGAGGCCTCTTGCACCTGCGCAGCCGCAACTGCCCAGTCATCCCATGTTGCACCGGCAGCTGGCAGTTCCACGCCCGCCTCTTCAAACATGGTGCGGTTCACATAAGGACCGGTGACTGTCAGCTCGGTGTGGAACGCATAGATGCCGTCCCGGTCTCCAACGCGATACCAAGCCAAAACTGCGCCATAGGCGTCTTCCCACGCATCGGCATCCACAAATGGAGCCAGATCGACATAGTATTGGTTCAAGCCGCCAAGGTTTGTGACAAACGCGATGTCAGGACCAGTGCCCGCTTCCAACTGGCTCGGCAGTTGCTCGCGGATGACATTATAACCGACTTGATTGATGCGAATAGAAACATCCGGCGCCACTTCCTTGTAGCGGTCAACGAATTCGGTGAGAACACCGACCTTGCCGTCAACGTCGGAGATCATGAAGTCGAGTTCGATTGCGGATGCGTTCGAAGCAGACGCGATGGCAGACATCGATACGATGGCGCCGAGTGTAGCCAGACGGCCTTTGGAAAGTAGCTTGCTCACGATTTCCTCCCAGAACAATCATCAAGCTGAAGATGTGCGGACGCTACACCAGCGAACCCCGGGCCTGTCAAGGCAATGTCTCGAACCATCAAGGACTTGTCGGTGAGCTCAGCGTCTGGCGGAGAAAGGAAAGCACCGCCCCGCGCATGGCCGCAGTCTCTTCGTGCCCCGCTTCAGTCTCGACATGGAAGAAAAGTGCGTCGCGCGCGTCGCGGTCGTTATAGATGCGCTCGATCTCCGCCCGGGCCTTTTCAAAGCATATCGGCGGCGAAGACCAGTCTTTCATGCCCACCCCAAAAAACTGCGGACGTGGCGCGGCAAGCCCTGCGAGCGCGCCGGTGGAGGTTTCCGCGACCAATCCGGGAACGGTCATGTAGTGCCCGTGCTTGTCATGCTCACCAGTCTCAATAAGGCAAGCCAGATCGGCAAAAGCGCAAAGGCTGACCGACGCAGCGACACGCTCGTCGAGCGCTGCAAGCCAGAACGCCTGCGTGCCGCCCATGGATATACCAAGCGTTCCGATCCGCTTGGGATCAATTGCACCATGGTCACTTAGGAATGTAAGCCCGCAGCGCAGCTCATGGATCATGCGTCCGTAAAGCGTCGTCCCGTGCCAAAGATGCGCTTTGGATCGGGCGCTTTCATTCGGAACTTGCCGCGCACCAAAACCCGGCATCTCGATACAAAGTACGGCTAACCCTGCCCCAACCAAGTCGTCGATGTAGGGCAGCTGAAGCGCCGGGCGTCCATCAAACAATTCCGCCCGCCCGATGTCATATCGGGCGCCGTGCGCGTGAAGATAAAGGATGGCCGGACACGGGGCGCTGCAACCCAATGGCTGAACAAACCAAGCGGGCACCGCTTCCCCGTCATGCATCTCGAACCGCAAATCATGGATCACGCGATCCCCGAGTTCCGTCGTCGATATCGTCTCAGACTTCGCAAAACGAAGGTCGGCATCGGTACATCCGAGCAAACGCTCAATGCGTCGCCTCGTTTCGGCGACGTCACCCACCTGCACGATCACGCGGTTTGATCCCATTGAGCATCACGCTCAGGACCGCTTGACCAACCTGCTCCTGAAAACCGGGCTTCTTGGTCGCGCTGCCAAGCAGGGCGTCAACCTGGGTGTCAAAATCCGCGTAGTGTTGGGTCACGGCCCAGATCATGAAAATGAGGTGATGGGGATCAATGGGGGCGAGCTTTCCGGCATCAATCCAAGATCGGATGACCGTCGTTTTCTCATCCACGAGTGCTTTCAGCCGCGTGCGCAAAAACTTGCCCATCAACGGCGCGCCGCGTTGGATTTCGTTGGCGAAGAGTTTTGACGCCTCCGGCTTGTCTGCCGACATGGCCAATTTAATGGAAATGTATTTGCGGATTTCCTCGATCGGATCACCGTGCGGATCAATGTCCGCAAACGGCTGCAACCACTCCTCAATCGTCTGCTCGATCACGGTCGCATAGACGTCTTCTTTTGTGCGGAAATAATAGAGCAGGTTGGTCTTCGACATGCCCGCCCGCTCGGCAATCCGGTCGAGCGTTGCGCCACGGTAACCATCGGTTGAAAACACATCGAGCGCAGCCTGCGCGATCAACGCACGGTTCTCCGTCTGGATGCGGCTCATCTTGCCGTTGGTTTTCCTCAGCGGCTGGCTCGCCATTGGTGTCGCCTCACTTGCAGCCACAGGCTGTAAATCACGCTTGACCGAGTGTCATGCCTTTCATAGCGTCCATATTTGACCAAGCAGTCAAGTTTTTTGGGAGCGTTGCCATGAACACCCACATCCATGCCCCGGGCGAAAACCTGCGCATCGACGGCGACCGGCTTTGGGATGCATTGATGGACATGGCCAAAATCGGTCCCGGCATTGCGGGCGGGAACAACCGACAGACGTTGACAGATGAAGACGCGGAAGGTCGTGAGCTTTTCCAGAAATGGTGTGAGGACGCGGGCCTGGCCATGGGCGTTGATGAGATGGGCACAATGTTCATGCGTCGTGAAGGCACCGACCCGGACGCCCTGCCCGTCTATGTTGGCAGTCACCTCGACACGCAGCCCACCGGCGGCAAATATG
>JBCBHR010000219.1:0-4212 GCA_038525365.1 Pseudomonadota bacterium
AGACCAATGACAATGTCATTGGTCTCGTCCTTCAGGCAGCCGGATATGTGCCATCTACGGACGGTACTTTCCCCGAACAGACGGACACAGCCGTGACCGCGCTACGGTATGGCATCTCCGTCGTACCAGCTGTGATTTTTGGCATCACACTCTTTGGTGTCGCCCGCTATCCGCTTAAATGACGACCATGACCGACGACACCGCACACGCGCCCGCGCCCGCTCACGATGATGAACCAAAATCCAAGCCGAAAAAACGCTCCCGTCTGCGCATGATGTTTTACACGCTTTTGCTGCTTATTGTTGGCGGTGCTGCCCTTTGGACATTTGGGCCCCGTGAGGATGCAAGCACGGTTCTCGCCTATGACGAGCAGGCCATTAGCGACGACCTCGACGCCTATCTTGCCGACCGCGAGGCGCAATTCCCGGACATTCGCGAAGGTGCCGAGAAAGAAATCGTCTGGGCGTTCCCAACGTCGAAGGCGCGTACGCCGGTCGCGCTTGTTTTCATCCACGGTTTCTCGGCCTCCAAAGGCGAAGTCCGCCCCCTGCCCGACCTTGCTGCGAACGGACTTGACGCCAACCTGTTTCTGACGCGTCTGGCAGGCCATGGGCGCTCCGGCGCTGCGATGGCTGAACCCACGGTGCAAGACTGGTTTGATGATGTCACAGAAGCCATCGCCATTGGCGAACGCCTCGGCGACAAAGTCATCCTCGTCACCGTTTCCACCGGCGGCACGCTTGCCGCGCTCGCCGCAACGCATCCTCAGTTGAAGGACCGGATTGACGGCATCGTCTTCATCGCCCCCAACTTCAAGCTGAACAATCCGACGGCTTGGATGATCACCGCGCCGTTCGCCGAACAACTCCTGCCCGTGGTTGCCGGGGCGGAGCGCGGCTTTGAGCCGAAAAACGAACTTCACGCCAGGTACTGGACTGAGCGCTACCCGACAATCGGCCTTATGCCGATGGGTGCTGCCGTGAAACGCGCGCAGAGCGCCAACTATTACAACGTCACAACGCCAGCGCTGTTTGTATTCTCAGACAACGACCAAATCGTTGACCACACCATGACCCGCCAGATCGAAGCCAAATGGGCAGGCCCAACGCGGATCATCACGGTCGAAGATGCCGCCGACGTACAAAATCACGTCATCGCAGGCGATGCCATGTCTCCCAACACGACGGAGCGGCTGGCCGGTAATATCGTGGAATGGCTCAAGTCTCTCTAGGACGCCGGTCGCGCGAAAACGCGTAGACGGCCAGTGCAAGCACAAACGCACCGGCATAAAACCACATGAGCCCTGAATAGGTGACCGACGCGTCGCCTTGGACTTCGAGGCCGGAGACCAGCCGTCCGGTCAAAAATTGCATCAGCCCGACGCCGCCGATTGAGAAGAAGTTGAGAAGCGTCACGCCGCGCCCGGTCATTTCGGCCGGAAACGATGCCTTGGCATGCGCCATCAACACGCCATAGCCAACACCCGTCGCACCGATGATCACAAGCATCACCGTTAAAGCCCAGACTGGCATGGCCGGGTTGAATGCGATGGCCAGCATTGCGACAGTCCCAATCGCCATTCCAGCAAACGCCACCCATTTGCGAGTGTTGAACACCGTGTCGAGCGGCCCGTAAGCGAGGCTTCCGATGGCCATGGCAAACGCCATCGCCAACGTCACCCAGCCGATCAGCGAAGCATCGGCACCGTGCACATCAGCCAGCATCGGGCCTGCCCACAGACCACGAATGCCGGCCGCCGCCGCATAATTGACCAGCATGGCCGGGAAAATGAACCACAATGCAGGGATCGCCATCAGCGTCAGATATCCCTTAAAGCCACTGCCTCGCGCCTCGCTGTCTTGCCTGACCGGATCACGGACGATGACAAAGATCAGCACGGCCACGAGCGCGGTGACGACGGCGATGACGACCAAGACCGACCGCCACGCAAACGCGTCCACCGCAATGGATAGCGGCGCAGCGCTGCCGATATTGCCAAGGTTCCCGATTGCGATGAACAAGCTCGTCAAAAACGCAAACTTTGCCGGATCAAACGTGCGCGCAAAGATAAAAAGCGACGCCATCAGCACCGGCGCGCAACCAATGCCGATCAATGTCATCGCGACAATGATCATCGTGGGCGATTGCGCATAGGCGAAGACAAGCACTCCGCCCGCTCCGTACACGCCAAGCAGGGCGGCAGCCGTGCGTCGCGGACCGAAACGATCAAGCCACGCGCCGACCGGAAACTGCATCAACGCAAACGCCGCAAACCAAAGGCCGGACGCCAACGCCAAGTCGCCACTCGTCGCTCCAACTTCCTGCTGCAATGCAGGCGTCAGCACAGCGAGAAACGCCCTGAAAAACTGCGACAGCACGTAAGCGCCGCATAAAATGACCAATCCCGCCACGAAAAACCTCAATTTTGCCGCAGCGGGCGCTATTTCCTTTACCAATCAAACGCAAGGGGCGGCGTGGATGGTGGTGCACCGCGAAAGATGTGTTGCACTGCTGCTTGCCATGCGAAACAGTGGACAAAATAGTACCAGCGCATCCATCCATGGCAGTTCTCAAACACGACCGTTTCCGCAATTTCGTATACGGCGTCGCGCTGACGCTGATGATTGGCTATGTCCTTTACATCGGGCAGAACGTCTTCATTCCGGTCATCGCCAGCGTCATTCTCGCTTATATCGTCATCGCGCTGGCACAGCGCCTCGGCGACATTCCGGCAGTGGGCAAACTGCTGCCCGTGTCGATCCGATACACGGTGTCCATCCTCGTGATATTCCTGATCATCGGCGCATTCATTTATCTGATCATATCCAACATCAACCAGCTGATCGCGCTTCTGCCGCAGTATCAGGTGCGCCTGTTGGCCATCCTGCAAAACCTCGCGTCGAACTTCGGCGATGAATTCGGCATCGAAACCGAACCGACTTGGGAAACGTTGCGCCGCGATATTGTTGGCGACATCAGCCTGCAACGCCTGATCGGCTCAACCGTCACCTCGGTCTCCGTCATCGTTGGCTCAACATTTGTGGTCATCGTCTATACCGGCTTTGCGTTGGCCGAACGCCGCCTGTTTGAAAACAAGATGCGCCGCCTGTCAGCCAATCCTGACGAAAGCCGCCGCATCTCCGAGATCGTCAGCATCATCAACACCCGCGTCGGGGATTACCTCGTCACCAAGACGCTCGTGAACCTGATCCTCGGCCTGATGTCCTATATCATTATGGCCGCCATGGACCTGAACTTTGCGGCCTTCTGGGCAGTGGTGATCGCACTTTTGAATTTCATTCCCTATGTCGGCTCATTCCTCGGCGTGCTGTTTCCGTCCGCCATCGGCCTGGTCGAGTTTCCGGCGCTTTATCTCGCAGGGGTGCTTTTTGGCGCGCTCACCGTCTGTCAGGTCTTTGTCGGGAGCCTGATCGAACCGTCATTGATGGGACGCTCGCTCAATCTTAGCCCGTTCGTCATCCTTGTCGCGCTCACATCGTGGGGCTCGCTGTGGGGTATCTCCGGCGCACTTCTGTCGGTTCCCATCACGGCGATCCTGGTGATCATTCTGTCGGAATTTGAAGGCACACGCCCCATTGCAATCATGCTCTCGCGCAACGGCAAGGTCGTGCAGCAAAGGCCCGAACCCGCCAAACCCATCGCCATGGCCGCACCAACGAAAACGACATCGTCACCACCGCGGCATCGCGAGGACCGTGAGGCCGACATCCTGTTTGGCGAGCAAGACTGACCCGCCCCTAAACCAGCAATCCGGCGACCAATTGGTTGTCCGTAATGTCCTCCCAGACAAACCCGTTTTCGGTCATGCCTTTGGTGAGCACATCAAAATTGTCTGCGTGCTTGGTCTCGATGCCAATCAGGATCGACCCGAAATTCCGCGCTGACTTCTTCAAATATTCAAACCGCGCAATGTCATCGTCAGGACCGAGCAGGTTCAAGAAATCCTTCAACGCGCCGGGACGCTGCGGCAGGCGAAGGACGTAGTATTTCTTCAAGCCGGAATAACGAAGCGCCCGCTCCTTAACCTCCGGCAGGCGCTCAAAGTCGAAATTGCCGCCGGACGCGATGCAGACCACCGTCTTCCCGCGCAGTGCCTCGGGATCAAGGTCTTTTAGCGCATCGACAGCCATCACACCTGCTGGCTCTAGCACCATGCCTTCAATGTTCAACATATCGATCAGCGACGTGCAC
>JBCBHR010000220.1:0-4203 GCA_038525365.1 Pseudomonadota bacterium
GACGCCGCCAGGATGCCCGCCTCAAGCATATCGCGAAGACGCGCGGTCTCAGCCCACGCGCTCTCCACCTTTGCGGCGTGTTCCGCTGCCGCACCAAATCCGGCAAGATTGACCGGCGCTTCAGTGCCGGATCTGTGGCCGCGTTCTTGGCCACCGCCGCGAATGAGCGGCATTGGCATCATGAGATCAGAAAACGCCACTAGCGCGCCTGCCCCTTTCGGCCCGCCGACCTTGTGAGAAGACAGGATCAGGTAGTCCGCAAAGCCGGCCTCAATATCAATCGCCACGCGCCCTGCGGCTTGCACGGCATCGACGACGAATACGCCGCGATTGGCTTTTACCACACGGTTGATCTCATCAACCGGCTGAATGACGCCCGTCTCGTTGTTGGCGTAGTGGCAAACCACGAGTGGCAGGCCAGTCGCGTGATCGTGGCCACCAAGCACGTCGGACAACGAATTAAGGTCAACCAGACCGTCCCGATTGACGGGAAAGCGCGTCACATCTTCCAGCGCAAAGCGGCCGCCTTCCAAAGTACACGGATGATCGGCAGCGCACACATACAGGTGACCCATGTTGAGCGGCGCGCGACCCATCGAATAGTCCGGCGTCAATGCAAGTGCGGCGGCCTCAGTGGCACCTGAGGTGAAGACAACATGGTCCGGCTTGGCGTTGACCAAAGCTGCGACCTGTCTGCGCGCCTTTTTTACAATGTTACGGGCGGTGCGACCATCGGCGTGGACAGACGAGGGATTCGCGTCCATGTCCATGGCCTCAACCATCGCTTGGCGCGCTTCGGGCAACAGCGGCGCCGAGGCGTTATAGTCAAAATATATGCGCTCGCGTTTCGCCATGGCTTTCAGCTTGTTCCGCCAAGTGACGGATTTTCTTGAAATTTGCGGGACAAAACCCTTATGACGCCTGCGAGACACGCACACAATGGGGGCACACAGGGCATCGGACAGTTGGCCGCGCCCGCGCTTCCCATGCCCGTTTTGGAGACTTTATGCCCGAAGTGATTTTCAACGGCCCCGAAGGCCGCCTCGAAGGCCGATACCAGCCCGCACCCGAAAAAGATGCGCCCATCGCGATGATCCTTCATCCGCATCCGCAATTTGGCGGCACGATGAACAATCAGCTTATCTACAATTTGTTTTATATGTTCCAGCAGCGCGGCTTCACGACGCTGCGCTTCAACTTCCGCGGCATCGGCCGTAGCCAAGGCGAGTTTGACCATGGCGCTGGCGAGCTGTCAGACGCGGCAGCAGCGCTGGACTGGGTGCAATCGCTGCATCCTGAAGCCAAGTTTTGCTGGGTGGCCGGTTATTCCTTTGGCGCGTGGATTGGGATGCAGTTGCTGATGCGTCGCCCCGAGATCGAAGGCTTTATGTCAATTGCGCCCCAGCCCAACACGTATGATTTCGCGTTTTTGGCGCCCTGCCCGTCCTCCGGCCTGATCATTCACGGCTCCGACGACCGCGTCGCTCCGCCGGATGCGGTTCAAGGCCTCGTCGACAAGCTGCACACGCAAAAGGGTATTTTGATCACGCAACGCACCATGGAAGGCGCAAACCACTTCTTCCAGGGCTATGAGGACGAGCTTCTCGACGAATGCGCCATGTATTTGGATGCGCGTTTGCGCGGCGAACTTGTTCCCGACAACGTCAAACAGTTGGTCGGCAAGCGATAGGCGATGTACCAACCCAAGCATTTTCGCGAGGATCGCCCGGAGGTGATGCACCAGCTCATCCGGAGCCATCCCCTTGGGCTTCTAGTGACCTGCGGGGAGGATGGCCCGGACGCCAACCCGGTGCCATTTGAGCTGGTGGTTGATCGCAAAAGAACCGTGCTCAAAGCGCATCTCGCCCGTGCCAACCAAAGCTGGAAAACCATCCGTGACCATCCTCAGCGGCGGCTACTGGCTGTGTTTCAGGGGCCACAAGCCTATGTGACGCCGTCATGGTACCCCTCAAAGCAAGAACACGGCAAAGTCGTGCCAACTTGGAACTACGCCATCGTTCAGGCCAAGGGCCGGGCGTCCATATTTGAGGAACCCGAGGCGCTGTTGGCGCATCTGAACGCGCTCACCGATCATCAGGAAGAACCGCGTTCCACCGCTTGGAAAGTCGGCGACGCGCCCGACGATTTTATCGCGCGCCAAATGCGTGGGATTGTCGGGATTGCCATTGAGGTGGAAACACTCGAAGGCAAATGGAAGATGAGCCAGAACAAGTCGGATGCAGATCGAATCGGCGTGTCCGACGGCTATGAGGCCGACGCCAATTCCGATCTCGCCGCACTTGTACGCGGCGGCGCTGGGTAAAGCGTCAGTGCGACGCTGGCAACGACAATATCCCGCCCGTGCAAGCCTCCTCGCACCCGGTGGTGGTTGGGAATGTCAGCGGCAATCCACGCAACGAGCGTACTGCCAGATAAGCCCAGCACTGCGCTTCCATCATATCCGTGTCAAAACCTGCCTCATCCGCCGTCGACACCTCAGCCTCTGGCAAACCATCGCGCAATGCGCGCATGATAGCCGCATTTCGCGCACCGCCGCCGGAGATAATCCAGCGTTTGGGGGTTATGTCCGCGGTGACTTGGGCTTGAACGATGCCATGTGCCGTCAGTGCCGCCAGCGTTGCAGCGCCGTCTTCCGCCGACATCTCCTCAGGCAGCGATAGAGAAAAATCATTGCGATCCAATGACTTCGGCGCAGTTTGTTCGAAAAACGGATCACGGAGGTAAGCATCAAGTGCATCTCGAGAGGAAACGCCCCGCAGTGCGAGTGCGCCATCTTGATCGAATTTCTGGTTCGTATTTGCCTGAACCCACTGGTCAAGCAGCGCATTGCCCGGCCCGCAGTCAAACGCGACGGGCGATTGGCCCGGCCGGACGAAGGTCACATTGGAGATGCCGCCAATGTTGACGAAGGCCACCGTTTCATCGCTGCCCAGTTGCCTTGCAAGCGCTTGGTGAAAGACAGGGACCAGCGGCGCGCCTTGCCCACCATTTGCCATGTCGTTGGCGCGCATGTCCCACACCACTGGGATGCCAACCTTCTGCGCCACCAACGCGCCATCCCCAAGCTGGACCGTCAGGCCAATGTCGGGTCGGTGCAAAACCGTCTGGCCGTGAAGGCCGACCACATCGACATCTTCCGGCTCAAGCTGATTGTTCGCCATGAAGTCGATAAGCACCGCGATGTGGCGGTACGTTGTGGCGCCGTCCAAACCCTTTAATTTGCCCGGCCTGTCATCGCGATGTGTGACAGCCTTTCCATCCTCAAGCGCGTTCGCGATTGCCTGGCTTTCCGTGCTCGCATACGCAAAGCCATGCATCGGCCCAAACTCGATATGGCCAATGCCGTCGGTTCTGATCAGCGCAATATCAATGCCGTCCATCGACGTGCCGCTCATCAACCCGATTGCCGTCTTGATCTTCGCCACGCTCTCCTCCATGACGCGCCGCACACCTCATAGATGCGCAACGCAGCAAAGACCATGTCCAGCCAAAGCTACAAGTCCGACTTCCTCAACGTGCTCAATGAGCGCGGCTTTATCCACCAATGCTCCGACTTTGCCGGGCTGGATGCGCTGGCGGCCAAGGGCGAGGTGGTGGCTTATGTGGGCTATGATTGCACCGCGCCGTCACTGCACATCGGCAATTTCCTGTCGATGATGATGCTGCACTGGCTACAGCAAACCGGCAACAAGCCGATCACGTTGATGGGCGGCGGCACGACCATGGTGGGCGATCCGTCCGGCAAGGACGAAACCCGGCCCATGCGCACGATCGAAGAGATCGAGACCAACAAGCAATCCATCAAAGGCGTTTTTGAGAAGGTTCTCTCGTTTGGCGATGGCACGACCGACAGCCTGATGGTGGACAATGCCGAATGGCTTTTGAAGCTCAGCTACATCGACATGCTGCGTGACGTGGGGCGGCACTTTTCGGTCAACCGCATGCTGACAATGGACTCCGTCCGGCTTCGCCTTGAGCGCGAACAGGAGATGAGCTTCATCGAGTTCAACTACATGATCTGCCAGTCCTATGATTACGTGGAGCTTGCGCGTCGCTATGGCTGCAATCTGCAGATGGGTGGCTCTGACCAATGGGGCAACATTGTCAACGGTGTCGACCTTGGACGCCGCATGGGCACGCACCAGCTTTACGCGCTGACGACGCCTCTACTCACCACCGCCT
>JBCBHR010000221.1:0-4196 GCA_038525365.1 Pseudomonadota bacterium
CGGCGCGGTCAGAGTACCCAATGTCCATGTCAAATGGTGCGAGGCGGCGGGCAATCTCAAAACCGATGCGGCCAAGGCCAAGCACACCTGCTTTCAGCCCATGAAGCCGCATCTGCAACCCAAAGTCGCCCTTCGATTTCCAATCGCCTGACCGAACCCAATTCTCGGCCTCAACGACCGCTCGGCCCTTTGCGAGCATCATCGCGATGGCGAGGTCGGCCACATCTTTGGTAAGCACATCTGGCGTGTTTGTGACCTTGACGCCCTTCGCGCGGCACGCGTCCAGATCGACCGCGTCAAACCCAACACCGAACACGCTGATAACTTCCAAATTCGGTAAGGCATTGATGACATCCGCCGATGCGCCAATATCGCCGCGCGTCGCGATTGCGCGGATGTTTGCACCGCCGTTTGCAAGCAGCGCCGCCTTGTCATCAACCTCAAAATAGCGGTGAACGACAAACGCCTCTGACAGGGGATCTTCATCCCATTTCGGATACGGTCCCATCTGCAGAATTTCCGGCTTTGACACTTTTGCGGGCTCCAGCGCTTGAAAATGTTATCGATAACATATACGCAGAAATTCGCTTGTCGAGTGTAAAAAGAGGCCATTAAAACCATGACGCTTTTCGATCTGACCGGGCGCACCGCGCTTGTCACCGGCTCGTCCCAAGGGATCGGTTTCGCGCTCGCAAAAGGCCTCGCAAATGCCGGTGCAAGTATCATCCTCAACGGCCGTGACGCGTCCAAGCTTGAACGTGCGGCTGGAGAATTCTCCAATAATTGCAGTATGTTGGCGTTTGATGTGACGGACCATGACGCGGTGCGCACCGCGGTCGACGGTTATGAAAAAGCCAATGGCCCAATCGATATTCTCGTCAACAATGCCGGCATGCAGCATCGCGCTCCGCTTGAAGATTTCGAGGCATCGGCGTTCGAAAAACTGCTGCAAACCAACATCGCTTCGGTGTTCCATGTGGGCCAAGCGGTTGCGCGCCACATGATCGAGCGTGGCGCGGGCAAAATCATCAACATCGCATCGGTACAATCGAGCCTCGCACGGCCATCAATTGCCCCATACACGGCCACCAAAGGGGCTGTCGCAAACCTGACAAAAGGCATGGCGACGGATTGGGCAAAACACGGGCTTCAGTGCAATGCGATTGCGCCCGGCTACTTTGATACACCACTGAACGCGGCGCTCGTCGCTGATCCAGAGTTCTCGGCTTGGCTTGAAAAGCGGACACCGGCGGGACGCTGGGGCAATGTCGAGGAACTGCAGGGCGCTTGCGTCTTCCTGTCCTCGGCCGCGTCGAGCTTCGTCAACGGTCAGACGATTTATGTCGACGGCGGCATCACGGCGTCGCTTTGACCTCACGCTTCATGGCAAAGAAATTCGTCATCATGGGTGTCGCCGGATGCGGCAAGACCAGCGTCGGCGAAGCGCTTGGCGCAAAGTTCGGCTGGCACTACGAGGATGGTGATACGCTTCACCCCCAACACAACATCGACAAAATGGAACGTGGCATTCCACTGACCGATGCAGACCGTCATCCCTGGCTGCTGCTGGTCGGGGAAACGCTTTGCACGCATACCGGAAGCATCGCCATTGGATGCTCAGCACTAAAACGCAGCTACCGTGACACCATCCGGCAAGCGGCAAAAACAGATGTTTGCTTCATCCATTTGGCGGGCACGCGAGAACTGATCGAAAGCCGCATGGCCGCGCGACAGGGACACTTCATGCCGGTTTCCCTGCTCGACAGCCAGTTTGCCGCACTCGAACCGCCAAACGCCGACGAAAACGCCATCACAGTCGATATCAGCGGTGATCTTGAAAGCGTCATCGCAATCATCACGCGCAGCTTGGAGGAGCAAGTACTGACATGACCCACACTGTTGCATTGATTGGCGCAGGCGCCATGGGCGGCGCCATTGGAACGCGGCTTTTAGAGACCGGAAACACGCTGCACGTGTTCGATCTCGACACCGCACGTGTTGACGAATTGGTTCAAAAGGGTGCGCACGCTGCGCACACGGCAGCGGCCGCCGGTGCCGCCAGCGACTTCATCATCACCAGCCTGAACTCTTCCAAAATCGTCGAGATTGCCGTCTTCGGCAACGACGGTGCCGCGCAAGACGCAAAGCCTGGCACACTGATCATCGACATGTCGTCCATCGACGCTGAAACGACGCAAAGACTTGCTGCAATGGCGAAGGAACGTGGTCTGCGCTGGGTGGACTCGCCGCTTTCGGGCGGGGCGCCAAAGGCGTTGATCGGCCAGCTAACACTCATGGCCGGTGGTGAAGAAAAGGACGTCGCCGACGCCTATGAACTGCTGCAGCACGTTTGTGGAAACTACACACACATGGGGCCAAGCGGCGCTGGGCAAGCCACGAAACTCATCAATCAAGTGCTGTGCGGGCTTGGCTTCTTGGCGGTTGCCGAGGCCACGAAACTGGCCCAAGACGCAGGCGTTGATGCGGAGAAAATACCACAGGCACTCAAAGGCGGGCGCGCCGACAGTGCGATCCTGCAGGAATACATGCCGCGCTATGCCACCAAGGATTATCGCCGCACGGGCCGGATCGACAACATGGTCAAGGACCTCAACATGGTCCAAGACTTGGCACGCCAAACCAACACGGCCATGCCCATGACGTCGGTCTGTCTGGAAGTGCACCGCATGATGACCGCCGCCGGACTTGGCGGTGAAGACCAAGCCGCGCTCATGGAATATTTCACCGGCGCGAACCCGGAGGCACTGAAATGATCACCCGTTACGCACTTTTTGAGGGCTCAATCCACGACGGCAAAACCGAGGCGTTTCGCCAGGCGGTGAAAGACCGGCTGGTTCCTTTGTGGAAACAGTTTCCGGGCTCAACGGAAGTCCGTGTCATGTTCTCCGAAGAAAGAGATGAAGGCGCGCCAGAATTTCCGATGGTATTGGCGATCAGCTACCTGGATCGCGCGACCATGGATGCAGCGCTCAACTCCCCCGCACGAAGTCAATCAAAAGCGGTCACCGGTGAGATCGTCGATGAGTTCTTCACAGGGCGCATCCATCACCATGTCACGGAAGCAAACCTCTTCGAGCCTGCATAGTTTACCGCTACTCGCCGGGTTCACCGTGAATGCGACGGACCCGGTAGCCAATCGGTTTTTCACGCTTGTTGCCGGGATGATCAGCACTGGGTCCCCATAGCGCTTGGTACGTGTCCACGCACATGCCCCGGCTCTGCAACCACACCGCAATTGTCGCCAATGCGCCCCACCAGCTGACAACGAAAACGACCATCCAACGCGGCGCATTGGCTTGCCACATGCCTGTCAGGATCGCGATTGCAGCGACCAGCAGTGCGAAATAGCCAAGCGTCTTATGTGTATACTCGAAGACAATCCTGCGACGCGTCATGTCATAATGATCGCCGCTCAATGTTCCATCGGGCGCCGGCTCGGTTGGCCCACCCTTTGATCCCCGCATGATCCCGCCTGCAATCTGCAACACGGCAAGACCAACGACCGTCCAGCCAAAGATGTAATGCAGGCCAGACGACCAGGTGACCTCCGGCGCCAAACGGATCACAATGATCGAGACGACTGTCAGTGCGGCGGCGGAGTATTGGCAAGCGCGGTGCGTGTTCCACCACGTGCGGTTGTCGACCTCATGCGGCCATGACTGGTTCGGCATGATCTTGAAGTAACGTGCCGCAATCACACCTGTCGGGACGAGCACACCCCAAGCCAGGACCATGAAGCGGGCATGCCACGACAGGTGGAACCCCACATCATGTGGCCTTGTCGCGTCGAGGGGCGCAAGAAGCCACTCCAACATGGCTCAACCCTTCACCGCGCCCGCTGTCATGCCGGTGATAATCTGGCGTGACGCAAAGAACGTGAACAGGATTGGCGGGATTGCGAGCAACATGCCCGTCGCCATGATGACACCCCAGTCGATGTCATACTCCGTCAATGAATTGACAATCGTGACAGGCACGGTGCGCGAGTTTCGGTTGGCAAGCGCGTTGGCGAGCAGGAACTCGTTCCAGGCGATGCGGAATGTGAAGATCGCAGCCGCCGCGAGCCCCGGTTTGATAATCGGAAGCACCACGAGGAAGAACACGCCAAACGGCCCTGCCCCATCCATCTTGGCCGCCTCTTCCAGCTGGATCGGCACCTGCACGATGAAACTTTG
>JBCBHR010000222.1:0-4193 GCA_038525365.1 Pseudomonadota bacterium
CGTTCATCGAAGCGTGCAAAGTCGCTGTCGCGGCGATGCTGCCGACCTTTGAGGTCGGCAGTGACCTAACGAGCCAAATCCACACGCGCCAGTTTGACCGTTTGGTGGAGCTCTTGGAGACATCTGGCACCGAACCGATACACCTGCACCCTCAAGGAAAACTGAATCGCGAGGACCGTCTGTTCCCGCCGATTGCGTTGAAGAACCCGAACCTCAATGCAGCCGTGATGACGGAAGAAATCTTCGGCCCGATCTTGCCGGTGATTGGTGTCGAAAACTTGGACCATGCACTGTCAATCATCGCAAAACGCGACCATCCGCTCGCGCTCTACTATTTCGGAACCGACAAATCGGAGCAGGCACGCATTGAGGCTGACACAACCGCAGGCGGCATCACCATCAACGATACCATCCTGCACATCAGCCAAGACACCCTGCCCTTTGGCGGCGTGGGCGCATCGGGCATCGGCCGCTATCATGGCAAGCATGGTTTCGATGAGTTCTCGCACATCAAATCTGTTTTGCACGCCAGCCGATCACGCTTGGCCGAGTTGCACTTTCCACCCTATCGCGTGGCACTGCGATGGCTGCTCAAAACGAGACTGTAACCTCGCATTAACCGATCGCGCACGGCACGCCAAACATGTCGCAAAATCGTCGCGGGAATTCGCTTTTGACATCGCAATCACAGCGCACTCGCGCCATATGGCGCCCACGAGCCGCCGTAACGGGGGCGTAGCATGACGGCGATCCCAACCGCCGCCAACACGCCCTGATAATAGCCGCTCACCCCTGCCAAATGCCGTGTCCAAAACGGCGTCGGGGTGATCCGGTCGCGCCAAGGCTGCTCCGTGTGACTGGCAACGCATGGAGTGATCAAAATGTCCGTCTTCGCAAAGTTCTTCCGCGCCGGAGTGTTTTCGGCAGTCTCGCCCGTTTCGGGCAACAATCTGATCACACAGGCTGAGCGTGACAGGCTATCGCGCGCCATGCCCGGTGAGTATGCCGCACGCTGTGGCTCGCGCTTCGGCCTAATGCTCTGATCAGCCAAATAAGCGGTGCGCCGTGTCGATTTGACTTGCGGCGCCCGCAAAGCGCTGTTTGTGTTTCCGGCCAGTTGGGAGACTGCCATGACACAAATGATGCAGCCAGTGCGCACGGTTGCTTTCCATCTCTTGCCTGACTTCACGATGATCGCGTTCGCATCAGCGGTCGAGACGATGCGCCTCGCCAATCGCATTGTTGGATATGAGGCGTATGTCTGGCGCACGGTCAGCGCACAGGGAAATCCGGTCACGGCATCCAACAGTGTCACCGTCGCCGTGCAGACCTCCGTGGAGGAGGAACGCCGGATGATCAATGGCGCCGATAGGCCGTCGCTTTACCTCATTTGCGGCGGCACCGATGCCGAAGCGCACATCACCAAGCAACTCACAGGCATCGTGCGTGAAGAGCATTTACGTGGCATCGCAGTTGGCGGCCTGTGCACCGGTGCGTTTGCAATCGCAGCAGCGGGGCTCTTGAGCGGCAAACGCTGTGCCATTCATTGGGAAAATCTGCCCGGCTTTCAGGAGCGATATCCGAAGGCCGAAGTTTTTGCCGACCTCTTCGAGATCGACGGCAACATCTACACATGCGCGGGTGGCACAGCCTCCATGGACATGATGCTGTCACTCATCGGCGAAGATTTTGGCGATGACGTCGTCAACCGTGTATGTGAGCAGATGCTAACCGACCGTGTCCGTTCCGCCGGTGATCGCCAGCGGTTGCCACTGCGCGCACGGCTTGGTGTGCAAAACGCCCGGGTTCTGGAAATCATTGAGTTGATGGAGGCCAATCTTTCAGAACCTCTGTCCCTTCTGGAGATCGCAGAGCACATCGGCATTTCCCGACGTCAGATCGAGCGGCTTTTCCGCCAAGAGATGGGCCGTTCACCCGCGCGTTATTATCTTGAAGTGCGGCTCGACCGCGCGCGGCATCTGCTCATCCAGTCTTCGCTGCCGGTCGTGGAAGTGGCCATCGCGTGCGGCTTCATCTCGGCATCGCACTTTTCAAAATGCTACCGCGAACTGTACAGCAAATCGCCGCAGCAAGAGCGCGCCGAACGCAAGCAATTGGTTTCGGCCTGACACTATGATCGCCAAAAACATGATGACACGGCGCGCAGCGGCAATCGCGCTCGCAGCGATTTTCATGGCCGTCACAGAACTCGCGGCCAATGCGAAGGAGGCTCGCTTTGTGTTGGCCACGACGACGTCGACCGAAAACTCCGGCCTGCTCGACCATGTGATCAGTCGATTTTCAAAGGCGACCGGCGTCCGTGTGGACGTGGTCGCCGTCGGGACTGGCCAGGCCCTCGCGATTGGCGCGCGCGGCGACGCCGCAGCCCTGCTGACCCATGACCGCGCGGGCGAAGATACATTTGTTTCGGCAGGCAACGGAGCCGACCGTCGCGACGTTATGCGCAATGATTTCGTGATTATTGGGCCGGTCAGTGATCCCGCCGGACTTGGCGATCAGCCGGATATGGTGAGCGCGATGCAGCGCCTGCGCGACGCCGAGGCGATCTTCATCTCGCGCGGCGATGATAGCGGGACCCACCGCCGCGAGCGGCGCCTTTGGCAGGAAGCGGGACTCGACCCGGAAAACTTTGGCGCTTGGTACCGCGAGGCGGGAGCCGGGATGGGACAGACACTTCTCACAGCCACGCAAGCAGACGCTTACACCCTAAGCGACAGAGGCACGTGGATCGCCTTTGCGCGCAAGACCGACCATGCAATTGTCTACGAGAACATGCCGCCTCTGCTGAACCCCTACTCAAGCATTCTGGTGGCACATCCGGCGCTGCGTGAAGTCGAGATATCCGCCGCACGTGCTTGGCATGTGTGGCTGACCGGGCCGGATGGCCAAGCGGCGATCAACAGCTTTCGCGTGCAGGGTCAGCAATTGTTTTTTGCAGGCGATTGACCCTCAGCCGTGCATCGGACTGCGTTCCCGCGTCAGCCACCAAGTCGCCAGCGTCACCGCAAACGAAATCGCCAAAAGGATCGCCCCAAGCCACACCGCAAGCGCAAAATTGCCTTGGCGTGTCTCAAGCGTGATCGCCGTTGTCATCACCCGGGTGGCGTTGCGGATATTGCCGCCGACGATCATGACCGCGCCCACTTCCGACACCGCCCTGCCGAACGCCACCAGAAACGCGGTGACAAGTCCGGTGCGCGCCATGCGCATGATTTCCCAGATCTGCCGCCAGCGATTACGGATATCGAGCCGGATCGCCTCGCCGTATTCCGCCCAATATCCGGCACAAGCCCGGTGGGCAAAGATCGTGACGACAGGAAGTGTGATCAGCGTCTGCGCGATGATGATGGCCGTTGGAGTAAACAGCAGGTTCAAGACACCAAGCGGTCCGGAGCGGGACAACGCCATATAAACGAGTAGCCCGACCACCACGGTGGGCACAGCTAAAAGCGTCGAAAAAACCGCCAGCCAAACTCGGCGGGTCTTCGGGCGCATGGTACAGATGAGAGCTCCCAATGGCGCGCCGACCAACAGGCCGATCAGCGCTGCGATGACGCTGACGCGCACCGATAGCCAGACAATGCCAATGATTTCCGCGTCCAAGACCATGGCCACCGATTAGCCTGTCGCAATGCCGATTGCATCCGTGAAGTGCGGGCGAACGCTGCCGATGTCTATGGGTTTTGCAGCCAGAGCCGCCGCAACCGTTCGCCGACGCGGCAATCAATCGGCTCAATGGGTGGACCGGTCAGTTGCGCTGGGATCACCGGCAGTGTCGGCTCAAGCCCTGCTAGCTCAAGCACGATCTTTTTGCGCACCACCTCTGCAAAGTCATCCCAATCTGCCACCGGGATGGCAAAGGAGCCCGGGCCACCAATCACGCACTTTTCGTAATATGTGGTGAGGTCCGGCACGTTGAACGCGATGCCCGAACGCCACGGATCGGCGACGATTGGAAGCCCGTTTATGACAACGCCCTTCGATATGACAACATCGCGCGCGTTGGTTACCAGACCACCCTGATTGTTTGGCCCATCGCCGGAGATGTCGATCACGAGGTAGAAAGGTTTATCGATGTCGGTGCTTTGTTTGTTGGGGTAGGTGAGTTGTTCAAGTTTGGTTTTGAGTTGGAAAGAGCCGATCAGTTTGGTATTTTGTGCGTTATCGGGGAG
>JBCBHR010000223.1:0-4161 GCA_038525365.1 Pseudomonadota bacterium
TTATGATCCAAAATTCATGATCAATCTGGCGACGTTGACGGGCGCAATTATCGTGGCGCTTGGCAATCACTATGCCGGTTTGTTCTCCAACGATGATGATTTGGCAAAGGTGTTGTCCGAAGCCGGTGATGTGACCGGTGAGAAGGTCTGGCGCATGCCCATCGGTCCGGAATACGACAAGATGATCGAGAGCAAGTTTGCAGACATGAAAAACATCGGCGGACGGATGGCTGGGTCATGCACCGCCGCGCAGTTCCTCAAGCGCTATGTTGGCGACACACCGTGGGTGCACCTCGACATTGCTGGAACAGCGATGTCGTCACCGTCAAGCGACATCAACACGTCGTGGGGCTCCGGCTACGGCGTGCGCTTGCTCGACACGATGGTGAAAAACGCGTTTGAGAACTGACGGGCATCGATGACGGAAGTCACTTTCTATCACCTGACCGAAACGACGGTCGACGAGGCTCTGCCAGGCCTTGTCGAAAAAGCGTTGGCGCGTGGCTGGCGCGTGACAGTGCAGGCAGACGGCGATACCGCGCGCGATGACATCGATGCATTGTTGTGGTCGCATGACCAGACCGCGTTCCTGCCACACGGTCGCGATGGCGATGAACCGGCAGCCGACCATCCGATCTACGTCACCACCACGCCAGCCAATCCCAATGCGAGCCAGATGCGGTTTGTGATCAACCGATGTTCGCAGCCCGATGACATGCAGGCCTACGCCCGCGTGGCGATGATGTTTGACGGCGGCAATGGCGATACGGTGCACCACGCGCGTGAAAACTGGAAGCAGTTGAACTCTGAGGGTCATGATCTGACCTATTGGAAGCAGAACGCCGAAGGCCGCTGGGAGCGGGCGGCGTAGTGATGCGCATACTCGGCATTTTGCTCCTCATCGCGGGTGCGCTGCACGTTTGGGCGTGGCCTGCATTGCAAGGCACCCTCAACAATTTCGAAATCGGCAAATACCGGATCTACGATAACCGTGTTGGCTATGTGCCGGTCGAGAATTTGGCTTTGTCTGCAGACGACCTTCCATTGAAGGTGCGCATATTTGCCCAAGCGACTGTGAAGGAATATCCGCCGAGCACCACGACCAGCATGGCACTGAGGATCGCGTCTTCCCCGCTTGGCGGCAAAGCGGTGCCCGAGTTTGTCGTGGATGAAGTCATCTCCTTCAGGTCCGCACCGTTTGCGATCGGCCCGGAAACCAGCAGCAGCCTGACATTTGACATTGAGCTTGAGGCCATCACGCGCCTTGCGGAAGGCGACTACACCATCACCGCCGCGCCACAAGAGATGAACGATCTCGAAATCGAACATGTTGATCTGACGCTGGTCGGGCGTTTCGCTCGCGCTGATGGTGATCGTTCGCCCATCGGCTATGCGCTGATGGGTGCCGGAGCGCTGGCGCTTGTCTTCGGTGGCCGCCGCCGAAAGGGCCGCAAACGGCGTTCTCGTCGCGATGATGATGATGATGATGATGATGACGACGATGAAGATGATGAAGACGATGACGATGACGATGACGATGATGATGATGAGCGGCGAAAGAAGCGCCGCCGCCCGAAAAAGACATCGCAAATCGGTCGTCGCGTCCCGGTGGACGCGCCGCGCCAGAAGCCGAAACCAAAGGTGCCGCAACGGAAGTGGGGCAGGGGAGAGTGACGATGACGCAGCCGTCGTTCGGTTAAAGCGTCATCGCGCTTCGGCCAGCCCGGCCTCATACGCGTCACTCAATTCTAGCCAACGCGTTTCCCATTTTTCCAGCTTGGCTTCCGCATCGGCCCGATTGCGGGACAGTTCGGCGACTTTTTCGCCATCGTGTATGATGGCTGGATCAAGGAACGCCTTGTCGATGGCTTGGAGCTTGGCCTGTGCCTTCTCGATGAAAGTTTCCAACTCTGATATCTTCGCCTTCATGGGCGCAAGCGCTTTGCGGGTTTCAGCCAGTTGGCGACGCTGGTCGCGCTGATTGGGCTCGGACTTTGTGGTGCCAGATTTAGACGCACCGTCATCGTCTGACCGGCTGCGCAGAACATGCGTTCGATAGTCATCCAAATCGCCGTCAAAGGGTTGCACATCGCCCTTGTCCACCAGCCAGATGCGCTCCGCGCAGGCTTCCACCAAATGTCGGTCGTGGCTGATCAAAATCACCGCTCCGCCGTAGTCGTTGACCGCCTCCATCAGCGCGTCGCGGCTATCGATGTCGAGATGGTTGGTCGGCTCGTCGAGGATGAGCAGGTGCGGCGCATCCTTCGTTGCAAGACCAAGCGTCAGGCGGGCGCGTTCGCCGCCAGATAGGGACGCGGCAGGTGTGTCCATCTTTTCGGTGGTTAGTCCCGTTCCCGCAACCCGCGCGCGCACCTTTGCTTCCGCATCATCGGGATAGGCGGCACGAAAATGATCATAAGGGCTCCACGCGGGAACCAGATCATCAAGTTGATGCTGGGCAAACAGCGCAATTTTCAACTTTGAAGCCCGGTGCAGATCACCGCCAAATGGCTCCAGGCGTTGCGCCAACAGCTTGGCAAATGTCGACTTGCCATTGCCATTGGCACCCAAGAGCACGATCCGGTCATCATGGTCGATGCGCAATTTCAGGCGCTTTAGGATCGGCTTGTCCGGCTCATAGCCAACCCGCACGCCGTCCATACGCACGATCGGCGATGATGGCATTGTCTCGGGCGTCGGGAATTTGAACGGCTGCACATATTCATCGAGCGGCACTTGCGTTTCGGCCATGCGCGCCAATGCCTTCAGGCGGCTTTGCGCTTGGCGGGCCTTGCTTTCCTTGTAGCGAAAACGATCAACGAAGGCCTGCATGTGCTTGCGCTTGGCGTCCTGCTTTTCCTTCATCTTGACTGCGAGTTCGACCTGTTCGGCGCGTGTCTTGGCGAAGGTGTCGTAATTGCCGCCATAGCTTTTCAGTTTGCGCTCTGACAGATGGACGATGGACGTGGTGCACCGGTTGAGCAGGTCGCGGTCGTGGCTGATCATGATGATCGTGTGCGGATAGCGCTGCAGATAGGTCTCCAGCCACATTGTGCCTTCCAGATCGAGATAGTTGGTCGGCTCGTCGAGGAGCAGAAAATCAGGCTGCGAAAACAACACGGCCGCAAGCGCAACACGCATCCGCCATCCGCCTGAAAACTCAGCGCAGGCACGTTGTTGCGCTTCGGCATCAAACCCCAGGCCATGGAGGATAGACGCCGCCCGCGCTTCCGCCGAGTATGCATCGATGTCGGCAAGCCGCGCGTGAATGTCGGCGAGCCTCGTTGCATCTGTTTCTGTCTCGGCTTCGGCAAGCAGGGTCAGCCGCTCGGCGTCAGCTTCCAGCACCGTTTCCAAGAGGCTTGTCTGCGTGCCGGGCGCTTCTTGCGCGACGCCGCCAATGCGCAGCTTTTGCGGAATGGTGACCGAGCCGCTTTCCGGTGTCAGCGCGCCTTCGATGAGCTTGAACAGTGTCGTCTTACCCGTGCCGTTGCGCCCCAGAAGCCCGCATTTCGCGCCAAGCGGGATCGTCGTGGACGCATCCTCAAACAGCAGCCGCCCGGCCATGCGAAATGTGAGATTTCTGATCTGCAACATGCCACGCGTTTTGGCGTTTGGCGCGCCACCAAGCAAGTGATTTGCGACCGGTGCCCGCGATGTGTATGTTTTGCGCAATCATACACATGAGGGTAACCATGCGCACCAATATCGACATCGACGACGAACTCCTGCGAAAGGCGATGGAGGCCACCGGCGCCAAAACCAAGAAAGCTGCGGTAGAAGAAGGTCTGCGCCGGATCGTCAACGGCGCAGAAGCGTACCGGCTCTTGAAGGAGTTGAAGGGGAAGGTCGAATTCGAAGACGGATACATGGACACTTACAAAAAACTGCGGGCGGGGACCAACGGTGATCCTGGCTGATACATCCATTTGGATCGATGTCCTATCTTCACGCGCAAGCGAGAAAACCGGACTACTGATCAAGGCGGTGGCAGATGAGCGAGCCTTGATGGGTGACTTGATCGCCCTTGAGGTCTTGCAGGGCATCCGAAAGGACACCGAGTTCATCCGTGTTGCTCGCATTTTCGATGACATTGAGAATGTGTCGCTTTGCGGATCGCGTGTCGCCCAGGCTGCCGCGTCGAATTACCGGTTCCTGAGG
>JBCBHR010000224.1:0-4153 GCA_038525365.1 Pseudomonadota bacterium
TGGAGGCCTAGGCATGGAAGCGCGGCGCGCAGAACCACCCGCGGATTTCACAGAAGCAAAGCCAAACTGGCCGCTTGCCGCCGATCACAGCCGCTTTGTCACCTGCGGCAGCCTGACCTGGCACATCCAGGAACTGGGCCCACAAGGCGCAATGCCTCTTTTGCTTGTTCACGGAACAGGTGGCGCGACACACTCCATGGCGCCGCTCGCCACGCTGCTTGCCGACCGCTATCGGCTGTTGATCCCCGACCTTCCGGGCCACGGCTTCACCCGCAATGCCACAACACGCCATTTGAGCCTGCCCGGCATGGCACGTACCTTGGCTCAGCTCTGCCAAGCCCTCGACTTTTCTCCCGCCATGGGCATCGGCCATTCCGCCGGTGCGGCAGTATTGATCGAGATCGCGTTGGAGCGCCACTTTGAGCTCCGCGGCATCATCGGCATCAACGCGGCGCTGGAGCCGATCGAAGGCAACGCCATCTTTTCGCCGCTGGCCAAAGCACTGTTCGTCAATCCGTTCGTACCGCAGGCTGTCGCTTGGCAGGCGAAATTCACAAGCCTTACGCGCACGCTGCTTCGCAACACAGGCTCGCCCGTCGAGCAGATCAACACCGACGCCTATGAGGCACTTCTGCGCAAGCCGAGCCATATTGGCGGCGCGCTTGGAATGATGGCCAATTGGGACTTGAAGCCCCTTCGCCGCCGCCTGCCGGAACTGAAGGTGCCGGTTGAATTGATTGTTGCCGACGACGACACCATGGTGCCAGCAAAAGTCTCCCGCGAGGCCAGCGCCGAGGCTGATGCCATAACCCTGACCGCCCTGCCCCAAGGCGGGCATCTGATGCACGAACTTGATCCTGCAGCCATCGCCGCGCGCATTGACGCCATGGCGGCCAACCTCACGGAGGCAGCCGCATGATGACGATTGCCCAAGACCACGACCCGTTTCTCGCCGCAGCCGCCACGGCGACAAGCGCCGACGGCAGACCACATGCAATTGTCATTGGTGCAGGTTTTGGCGGGCTCGCCGCCGCATGCAGGCTCGGCGCTCGGGGATACCGCGTCACCATCGTTGAGGCGCTGGAACAAGTCGGCGGTCGCGCCAGCGTCTTCAAACAGGACGGCTACACCTTTGATGCCGGCCCCACCATCATCACCGCGCCATTTGTGTTCGAAGAGCTCTGGCAGCTCTTCGGCGAGGATATGCATGATCATATCGATCTGAAAGCGCTGGAGCCCTATTACGCGGTCCGGTTCGGCGATGGGCAAACGTTCCGCTGCTGGTCAGACCCGGATAAAATGCGCAAAGAGATCGCAGCCTTCGAACCATCGGATGTGGCAGGCTATGACGACTATCTGGTTGAAAGCGAAAAGTGCTTTCAGACCGGGTTCGTCGGCATGATCGACAAGCCGTTCCACACGCTCGGCAGAATGGCCGCCGCCATGCCCGGCCTGATCGCGCGCCGTGCGGACCGTTCCGTGCATGCGCTTGTTGGCAAATTCATCAAGAACAAGCGCCTCCAGCAGGCGCTCGATTTCCATCCGCTGTTCATCGGCGGCAACCCAATGCGCGCCAGCGGCGTGCTAAGCCTCATCGCCTATCTGGAGCGCCATTGGGGCGTGCATTACGCCATGGGCGGCACCGGCGCTCTTGTGCGTGGCATTGCGGATTTGCTGGAACGCCATGGCCACACAATCCTGCTCAATGCTCCCGTCGACGAAATCACGGTCGAAGAGGGCAGAGCCACTGGCGTCGCACTTACAAATGGCATCACCATTCCGGCTGACGTCGTCGTCTCCAACGCCGACACGGGCTTCACCTACACCAAGCTTTTGCGCAATCATCCGCGCAAGCGATGGACGGATCGCAAGGTCAAGCGCATGGCCTATTCGATGAGCCTGTTTGTCTGGTACTTTGGCACCGACAAGCGCTGGGAGGATGTTGATCACCACACGATCCTGATGGGCCCGCGTTATGAGGGGCTCCTGAAGGACATCTTCGACAAAAAGGTGCTCGCAGACGATTTCAGCCTTTATCTATACCGCCCATCCGCATCCGATCCATCAGTTGCACCTGAAGGTTGCGACGCGTTCTACGTCTTGTCACCAGTCCCCAATCTCAAGGGCGATGTGGACTGGGACGATGTGACGGAGCGGTATCGCCAGCGCATCGCCGACGCATTGGATGCCAGCGTGCTTCCCGGCCTGAACGACGCAATCGTCACGTCAAAAGTCGTCACACCGCACTATTTCAAGGATCGCCTCTCATCGACCAATGGCAACGCCTTCGGCATGGAGCCGCTGCTCTGGCAATTGGCGTGGTTCCGCCCGCACAACGTGTCCGAAGAAATCAAGGACCTCTACATCGTCGGCGCGGGCACCCACCCGGGCGCCGGGCTTCCGGGCGTGGTGTCGTCGGCAAAAATCCTCGACAAGCTCGTGCCGGATGGCGCGACGGTGAAGGCGCGATGACCATGAAACAATTGTCACGCGCCGAGAGGAAGAAAACCCGCGAGACCATCCGTGCGGGCTCAAAGTCGTTTCACGCGGCTTCGCTGTTTCTGCCCAAAGACGTGCGCGAGGCAGCGCGGTCACTCTATGCTTTTTGCCGCTCGTCTGATGATCTGGTCGATCTCGACAATGATGACGGCACGGCGTCGGCGCGCCTCAAGTCTCGGCTCGACATGATTTATGGCGGACGCCCGGATGCGCATCTGTGCGACAAGGCGTTTGCCGCAGTCGTTGCCGACTACGCGATCCCGCGCACAATCCCGGACGCCCTGATCGAGGGTTTCGAATGGGACGAAGCCGGACGCATCTACGAATCGATGGACGACCTTCTGGACTATGCGGCACGCGTTGCGTCCACAGTCGGCGTCATGATGGCATTGATCATGGGACAGCGCGAACGCCACACGCTGGCACGCGCCGCAGACCTCGGCCTGGCGATGCAATTGACCAACATCGCCCGCGATGTCGGCGAAGATGCGCGCAATGGCCGAGTGTATCTGCCCGATCATCTCCTTGCGCATCACGGCCTAACGCGGGAAGGTCTGATTGACGATCCGCGGTTTTCGCAGCCACTCGCCAACGCGGTTCGCGATCTCCTTGCGCAGGCGGACCATTATTATGCGCGCGCCATTCGCGGCGTAGCGGGATTGCCCATTGGATGTCGGCCTGCCATTCGCGGCGCGGCACTCATCTATCAAAAGATCGGGCGCGAAATCACAAACAACGACTACAATTCCGTGGATCAGCGCGCACACACGTCAAAGAACTCGAAAATCGCATCGATGCTCTATGCGACGTTTACGCCGCTCTTGCTAAAACCGGTTTCGAGCGACCCGGCAGATCGCGCAGTATCGTTCCTCGTTGAATCAGCAGCAACATCTGCACCGCCACGTCTGAAATCCGTGGACGACAAGATTGGACGCATGGTCGAGTTGATGGCAACCGCCCGAGACCGGCGCATGTCGCTCCACACGCAACCGCGCAATGATGACCCGGAGGGCGGGCTTGTTTGAGAACTATTTCGGTCTGATCGAGCTCATCTTCGCCGTCCTCGTCTACGGCGGCTTCATCATCTGGCAGCGTCACTCACTCGCCAAGGACATCAAGGCCCGCGAGGAGCGTGAAGCCCGTGAGGCCGCCGAGCTGGCTTCCGCTCAAGAGGAAAGCCAGACATAGGCCAGTATAGCAATCAGGCTTGGCGTCCCCATCAGGATGGGGATGTAAAGTAGCCCGAACCAGCTGCGCCTCGGCATCCGAAACGGCAGCATCGCCTTCACCCACCATTGTCCGAACCGCTCACCTGAAAAGCTCTCATGCATGAGATCGACGGGCTCACCGCCGATCTGCGAGCCAATCTTGGCGCGAAGATAAAACGGGCCGTCCTCATAAGAGGCCTTGAGAGCCGGTGCGCTCTCGGCGTCGCTGTGCGCATTGCGCGCAACACCCCAGACACCGGACTTCACAGCCTGCGGCGCTGGCGGGTCAACATGGGTGACGGCGCCATCCTCATCAAACTGCAACGCCAACATTCCGCGCGAACCATCGCGGCGCTGGGTGTCGTAAAAGATCACCGATTGGTCATCGGGAAGCGAACCGCGCGCCCAATCCCAATGCGTGAAGGTGTCTTCAAGCGGACACGTGC
>JBCBHR010000225.1:0-4148 GCA_038525365.1 Pseudomonadota bacterium
TAGCCCATGCGCATCCGGCAGTGGCTCGCTGTCAAAACCTTTCGCCATGGATGCCTCGGTTGGGGCATCGACGGTTGGCGCGGTCATGAAGTCCTCCCACTGGCTGGCCCAGCGGTTGCGGTTGTTGAACGGGCGCACAACGCCAAACTGTCGCGGTTGATGCCACGGAACGTCATTTGCGGCGCACCATGCGCCAACCAGCTTGTCGCGCTCGAACGTCCACGCATTGCCGGTTTCCATATGGCTGTGGAGCGCTGTGATCGATGTTTGGCCGTGGATCGCGGCAAGCACATCAACGGCGGCACCAACGCGCACGATAAGCTGCAGCCCGATGCGTTCCAGCGATGCGGCAAGGCTGTCGGCGTTTTCGCGCCAGAACGCGTAGTGGCGCGCGGCCATGTCGGGCTGCGCCCAGTATTGCGGCTCGACGATCAGCAAGGGCAAGACCGGTCCGGCGTTTGCGGCGGCTGCAGCGAGCGGCGCGTGATCCTGCACGCGCAAATCCCTTTTGAACCAAACGACTTGAACCATTTCGCTGAAGCCTAGTTTCTCTGACACATGGTCTCGCCGCGTAGGCGCAACCACACAACAATAAGATTTGGAGCAGATCGTCACATGGGGAAGTATCTGATTTTTGGCGCAACGGGCGGCATTGGCTCGGCTATCGCGCAGGAACTGCATGACGGGCAGCATGATATGCATCTGGCCGGCCGCAATGAGCCAAAGCTGCGCGAGATGGCTGCGATGTTCAGCGCGTCGTGGTCGAAGTGTGATGTGCTTGAGGCCGGACATCTGGAAGCGGCAATCCAGGCCGCGGGTGATGACCTTGACGGGCTCATCTATGCCGTGGGTTCCATCAATTTGAAGCCGGTTGCCAAGCTGACCGACGCCGATTTCATGCGGGATTTTGAACTCAATGCCATGGCCGCCGCCAAAGCGGTCCAATTGGCGCTGCCCGCGCTGAAAGCCGGGCAGGGTGCGTCGGTGCTGCTGTTTTCCACGGTTGCGGTGCAGCAGGGCTTTTCCGCCCATGCGTCCGTGTCTATGGCCAAGGGTGCCGTGGAAGGCTTGACCCGAGCATTGGCCGCAGAGCTTGCGCCAAAGGTGCGTGTGAATGCGATTGCACCATCGCTGACCGACACAGAGATCGCCAAGCCCATCACGGCATCGGAGCAGATGGCCAAGGCGATTGCTTCAATGCATGCCATACCGCGCATCGGGCTGGCGTCCGATATGGCGGCGCTCGCCTCGCTGCTTCTGACGAGCCAAGGTTCGTGGATCACCGGCCAAGTCATTGGCGTCGATGGTGGCCGCTCCACGCTTCGGACCAAGGGATGAATTGTGGGCAAGACGCTTCGTTTCGTTTTGGGTGACCAACTGTCGCGCAATCTGTCCTCGCTTGCAGATGCAGGTGAGGGCGACATCATCTTCATGTGCGAGGTATGGGACGAGGCGACCCATGTGCGCCATCACAAAAAGAAGCTCGCCTTTGTCTTCTCGGCCATGCGCCATTTTGCGGAAGATCTCCGCGAGGCGGGCCATACGGTGGACTATCTGAAGCTAGGTGAGCACGAGGCGGAGAGCTTCACCGACGCACTGAAGGCGGCCGTTAAGCGCCATGACGTGGACTGCGTGATCACAACTGAAGCGTCGGAGTGGCGCGTGCTCGAAGCGCAAAAGGCGTGGGCCAGCGCACTTGATATCGAGGTGGAAATCCGCGCCGACGACCGTTTTATCGCCACTCATGAAGAGTTCGGCAAATGGGCAGACGGGCGCAAGGAATTGCGCATGGAGTATTTTTATCGCGATATGCGCCGAAAGACCGGTTACTTGATGGAGGGCGATCACCCCGAAGGCGGGCAGTGGAATTACGACAAGGACAATCGTGAGCCGCCCAAAGATGAGATGCGTTTTCCCGACCGTCCCGATTGGGGTATCGACGACGTCACCCGCGATGTTCTCGATATGGTCAAAGGCCGGTTTGACAACCACTTCGGCGACCTTGAGCCATTTGATTATCCAGTCACCCGCCGCCAAGCAACGCACTACCTCAACTGGTTCGTGGATGAGGCACTAACGGACTTCGGCACATTTCAGGATGCGATGGTTCAGGGCGAAGCGCTGATGTACCACTCGCACCTGTCCGGGTTGATCAATTGCGGCTTGCTCGATGCGCGCGAGTGCTGTGAGAAAGCCGAGGAGGCCTATCGCGCCGGTCGTGCGCCCCTCAACGCGGTAGAGGGCTTCATCCGCCAGATCATCGGCTGGCGCGAATTCATCCGCGGTGTCTACTGGCTCAAAATGCCCGACTACGCACATGCCAACGAACTGAACGCCACGCGCGACCTGCCTGATTGGTTCTGGACGGGCGAGACAAACATGAACTGTTTGCGCCAAGCCATTACGGAAACGAAGGAAAATGCCTACGCCCACCACATTCAAAGACTGATGGTGATCGGCAATTTCTCCATGCTGGCGGGCCTTGATCCCAAGCAGGTGCAAAAGTGGTTTTTGCTCGTTTATCACGACGCCTATGAGTGGGTGGAGATGCCGAACGTGGTCGGCATGGCGCTCTATGCCGATGGTGGCGTATTCGCATCCAAACCTTATGCGTCATCCGGCGCTTACATTGACAAAATGAGCGATTATTGCGGCAAGTGCTCCTATTCCGTTGCCAAAAAGAATGGCCCGAAGGCATGTCCGTTCAACTATCTCTACTGGAATTTTCTGGCCGAGAATCGCGAGCAGCTGGCCGGCAACCAGCGCATGGGCATGATGTACGGCACGCTCAACCGGATGAAAGATGAGAAGAAAGACGCGGTACGCGAGGATGCGCGGCGGTTTTTTGCCGGGATCGCGGAGGCGTAAGGCGCCTTGTTGAGTGGTGGCAGGCCACGCTGAACCCGGCCCGATCACCAAAAGCTGATGGAACGTGAGTGGCGCGGTGTTGGCCATGCCAGCAAGGTCGTGTGAACACGCTGTTTGGCTGGGAGGTCTTTGCCATGGCATCTGCGAAACGTTTTTCACCATCAAGTGCGGCGTTGGTGCTGTCGTTGTGTGCGTTCACATCAGGCGCGCCTCTGGCACATGCGCAGGACACCAACGCGCTGCCCGATTATGTGATCGAACAATTTGGCCAACCTCCGGCAGTGCCCGACGGCCCGTTTTCCGAAAAGCTTCACAATGAAATTCGCGTTGGCTTGATCAACCCCGCCACGCAGTCGGCTTGGGGACGCGATCAGGTGTTGTCCTTGGATGAGATTTCCAAGTCCGCCGATCCGCGTGTCGCGTGGATTATCAGCGATCTGATGCGGTTTGCGACCGGGCCGCAATTGAGCAATTTGCTGGGCAATGCGGCTGCAGAACTGCTGGGCATTGAACCACCGCGCATCAATCATTGGGGTGTCATCACCGATCATTTGATCGCTTGGGACATCCCTGAGCCACCGGACTATCTAGAGGCCAAGCGCGCGATCTTCACGAGTGTCGTGCCCGGTTGGGATCAGATTTTCGTGGAAGGCGACATCGACTGGCGGCTTGTGTCATGGGGTGGTGTGCGCATCGATGATCGCGCCTATGACATGACCGATGAGGTCTGCAATTGCATCCCGGCCGCAGACAATCCACCTGTGACCAATGTTGCCGACGCCGCCTGGCTTGAGGATGATGACGTCATCTTCGGCATCGAGATCAATGGCGAAGCGCGGGCGTATCCACGCCAAATCATGGAAGTACGAGAGATGGTCAACGACACGCTTGGCGGGCGTGACCTGGGCATTCCCTATTGCACACTGTGCGGGTCCGCGCAGGCCTATTTCACCGATAGAATACCGGATGGGGTCGAACGGCCAATCCTGCGTACGTCTGGTCTGCTGATCCGTTCCAACAAGGTGATGTACGACATTGAGACCTATTCGGTCTTTGACACATTTCTTGGCAATGCGGTCACCGGACCGTTGGCCGAAAAGGGCGTCAAACTGGATCAGGCAGCGGTCGTAACGACGACATGGGGCCAGTGGAGGCTAGCCCATCCCGATACAACGGTTCTGGTCGAAGAACTCGCGCTTGGCCGTGATTTTGATTTCCGCAACGGCCGAGATGCCAACGGCCCGATTTTCCCGATTGGTGACGTCGATCCGCGCCTTCCC
>JBCBHR010000226.1:0-4138 GCA_038525365.1 Pseudomonadota bacterium
ACGTCCAATCCAAAATTGACATCCAATTGCATCGCACTGCGCAACTTGACCGCACCGAAGCGCGCAAGGTCGGGCCGCTGCCGACCGATCACCCCGAGGTGAAGCTGCACAAAGTGGGTGTTCTGCTCATCAATTTGGGCACGCCCGACGGCACGGACTTTCGTTCCATGCGTCGCTATCTGCAGGAATTCCTCACCGATAGCCGGGTTATCGAATGGCCGAAGGCTATTTGGTATCCGGTGTTGTACGGTATTGTTCTCAACACGCGCCCCGGCCGCGTGGGCAAGGCCTACAAGGAGATCTGGAACAAGGATCTCGACGAGAGCTATCTTCGCACTTACACGCGCAACCAGGCTGACAAGTTACAAGAACTGCTGCCTGACCATGAAAATGTCATTGTTGATTGGGCCATGCGCTACGGTCAGCCATCCATCAAAGACAAGATCGACGCGTTGCAGGCGCAGGGCTGCGACCGGATTGTGACTTTCCCGCTCTACCCCCACTATTCAGCGACGACTACCGCGACCGTGAATGACAAGGTTTTCGAAGCGCTGCAGAAAAAGCGCTTTCAGCCTGCTCTTCGCGTCGTGCCGTCATATCATGATGAACCGGTTTTTATTGAAGCGCTTGCAAGATCGATCGAGACACATCTGGCAACACTCGACTTTGAGCCGGAGCGTGTCATTGCATCATATCACGGTATTCCGCAAAGCTACTTCAAGCGCGGCGATCCCTATCACTGTCACTGCCACAAGACATCGCGGCTGCTTGAGCAGCGCCTTGGTTGGGAAAAGGGGAAGCTGATGACCTGCTTCCAATCGCGCTTTGGCCCGGAAGAATGGCTTCAGCCCTACACCGACAAGACGCTTGAAGCGCTGCCGGAGCAGGGCATCAAGAAGGTGGCTACGTTTAACCCGGGTTTTGTGTCCGATTGCCTTGAAACACTCGAGGAGATTGCCGGCGAGGGCGAAGAAATATTCCACGAAGCCGGTGGAACGCACTACACCCATATCCCCTGTCTCAATGACAGCGATGATGGCATGTGGGTTTTTGAAACGCTGGTGCGGCGCGAACTGCAAGGCTGGGTCTAAGCGCCCACCTTTGCGCCGGTCAGGCCACCCCGATCCGTAGCAAATCGTGAAGATGGACGATCCCCACCGGCTTTCTGCCGTCATCAAGCACCATGAGCGCTGTGATTGCGGACGTATTGATGGTCGTCAGGGCGCTGGCAGCAAGCGTGCTCGGTGAGATTGTCTTCGGATCGCGCGTCATCACCTGATCCACGGTCATACTCAAAAGATCATCATCGATATGTCGGCGCAAATCGCCGTCGGTGATGATTCCAGTCAATTCGCCATTGGTTTCGATGACGCCGACACAGCCGAAGCCTTTTTGTGAGATCTGCACGATGGCCGGGCGCATATTTGTGCCGGTTTCGACCAGTGGGAGCCGGTCACCGGTGTGCATGATGTCGGCGATCTGCGTGAGGCTTGCACCAAGTTTGCCGCCGGGATGAAAGTCGCGGAAGTCATCTGCGCTGAAGCCGCGATGCTCGAGCAGTGCCACAGCCAACGCGTCGCCCATGGCCATCTGCACAAGCGTTGAGGTGGTGGGCGCCAAGCCGTGGGGGCATGCTTCTTCCGATTTTGGCAGCAAAAGGACGATGTCCGCGCCGCGCGCCAATGCGGAGTGCTCGCCGCTCGTTAGCGCCACAAGCGGGATTTGGAAACGCCGCGAATACTCCAGAATACCGCCCAGTTCTTGGCTTTCACCGGACCAGGACAGCGCAATGATCGCATCATCGCGGGCGATCATGCCAAGATCGCCATGGTTTGCCTCGGCCGGATGGACGAAATAGGCGGGTGTGCCGGTCGATGCCAAGGTCGCGGCGATCTTTGAGCCGATATGGCCGGATTTTCCAACGCCCGTGACGATGACGCGACCGGAGATGGCGGCGATGCGTTTGACGGCATCGCTAAACGTGTCGCCGAGGCCGTTTTGCAGCGCATCGGCGAGCGCATTGAGCCCGGTGCGCTCGGTCTCGATTGTGCGCACCGCTGATTCGATGATGTCGCTGTGAGCGTTCATGGGGCGGGTGGCTATGCGATCATTGCCAACAAGTCCATCGCTTGTAGGGAGACGTGATCGCCACTCAACGCTTCATTAACCGCTTTTGTTTACCGCTCAGTAATGATCTGCGTGGCGCTTCCGCCGCGCGTGAGAGGTGTTTCCGCGGTGTCAATCCTGACGCATGCCCATCGTTGGACGACCCGATTGAGTGCCGTGGCCTTGGTTGGGTGCACGACTGCGCTGACGGGTGCCGGGCTTTTGTACGCGCAGGACAGTTTCGTTTTGCGTGGCAGCCAGGACCCGTTCTCGCCGGGCACATTTCCAAGCGCTGAACCGAGCCCGCGACCGGCAGTCCCAAGCGGTATCAGCGACGGTTTCGACAATGGTGCATTCGGGCGGCAAGGGCCCGTTGATGCCGATATCGCTGCCATAATCGGCACAGATGGTGATGCCACGGACCCACTTGCCAATATTCGCGCTAATGATGCCGCCGATCCTGAAACGACGGGCGCGGTCGCGCCACTCGCGCCTTTGCAGTCTGGTGTCGGCGCGCCTCTTGATAACCCCTATGTAGCTCCCGGCCTGCGCGCCGGTAACCTGATCTTGAGGCCGACACTCGACATCGGCGCTGCGACGTCAACAACGACCGACCGCAGCGAAGATCCCGACAACCCCGGTGTGATTGTCTCAGAAACCAACACCGGGACGGACCTCGGCTTGGTGTTTGGACTTGGACTTGAGGGCGATTACGGCCTGACGCAGTTGACGGGCGACATCACGGTGGATGTCCCGGTCAGTCTTTCGGGCGAAACCGACGAGAGCATAGAAGCCAATGCACTGATCACGCTCCGCCGTGAATTGCAGGCGGGTCAATCGGTGTCGGCGGCGTTTGAATATCGCTTTGAAAGCGAAGATCCGTTGTCTGCCAATGTGGACGCGGCGACGGGTGGTGACGAAGCCGCCGTAGCGCCTTTCCCGACGATTGATCCGACAACGCAGACGTTTTCGGGTGCGTTGAACTATACCCGCCCCGTCGGCCCGGTGACGGCGTCAGTGACAGGCAGCGTTGCGCGCACTTTGCTTGGCGATGTTGAACTAAGCGACGGGACTAACGTCTCGCAGGCCGACCTCAACGCGACTGACTATCGGCTCACACTACGCACGGGGCTGGATACCGGCGCGGTCGTCACGCCGTTTCTTGAAGGCGAGATCGGCGCACGGCGGTTCGATGAAGCAACCGACGTGAATGGCATTGACCGCAACTCGCAATTCTATGCGCTTCGCGGCGGCATTGCAGTGGACATGGGTGAGAAGCTGACGGCTGAGTTGGCCGCTGGTTATTTCCTCGAGGATGTTGCTGACAGTTCGCTGGACGACCTCGCAGGTCTTTCGCTTTCTGGAGCGGTGGCGTGGTCGCCGCGGCGTGACACTGATTTGGGTTTGGCGCTTTCAACTGAAACGCGTCCGTCCGGTGACCAAGGCTCGGCGGGCTCGGTTGTCTATAATGCTGACTTCACCACCGCCTACCGTGCCCGATCCAACCTGACGTTTGACGGCTTTGTCGGCATCGAACACGAAGATCCATCGGGTGGTGAGGAAGCGGCGACAACCAGTGTCAACGGTCAGATTGGCGCCACATATTGGTTCAATCGTTATATCGGCGCAACGGGCAGGGCCGGGTACGGTCAGACGTTTTCGTCCGATGAAACGCAGCGCAGCGAAACCTGGTCTGCATTCATCGGCCTCAGGCTCCAGCGTTGACGTGCGTGTGGCGTAATAATTTCAATTGATCTGAAAACAGGTGTGCAATGCTTGGACACAAACTGCGCTTGAAGTTCTTTTCCTTGGCAACCGGTTCGGCGGTGGCGGCAGCGCTGACGTTTCAGCCGGTGCCAGCGGCAGCGGATGCGGGGTTTCAAAAGTGGATCCGTGATTTCCGCGGCACTGCGGTGCGGGGTGGCGTTCCTGCGCAGACCTATGATCGCGCCTTTGCCAATGTGCGCACACCGGATGCCGAAGTTTTGCGCAAGGCTCGGTTTCAGCCAGAGTTTCGCGATGAGGCGTGGCA
>JBCBHR010000227.1:0-4135 GCA_038525365.1 Pseudomonadota bacterium
TTTGAGATGAACAATGGCTGCATCTGCTGCACCGTGCGTGGCGATCTGATTCGCATTTTGGGCGGGCTGATGAAGCGGGCGGGGCAGTTTGATGGCATCCTCGTGGAGACGACCGGTTTGGCCGACCCGGCACCCGTCGCGCAGACGTTTTTTGTCGATGAAGACATCGCGGCGAAAACCAAGCTTGATGCGATTGTCACCGTGGTGGATGCGAAGCATCTGGTTGACGAACTCGCGCATGCGCCCGAAGCGCAGGAGCAGATTGCGTTGGCGGACATCGTTCTGCTCAACAAGATTGATCTAGTTGACGAGACAGGCCTTGCTTCGGTGGAAGCGCATATTCGGCGGATCAATCCGACCGTTCGCATTCAGCGCACCGAGCGCAGCGCAGTCGCATTGGACAGTATTTTGGGGCTTTCGTCATTTGATCCCGACCGCATTCTTGCGGATGCGCCGGATGATCTTGGAGGCTCAGCGCACGATCACGATCACCACCACCACCATCACCATGACGAACACATCACATCTTTTGCGCTGCGCTCTGAAGCGCCGATGAACCCGGAGAAATTCTTTCCATGGATCCAGATGGTGTGTCAGGAGTTCGGCATGGACATGCTGCGCATGAAAGGCATTTTGGCGTTTCCAGACGATGACCAACGCTATGTCGCGCAGGCCGTTCACATGATGCTGGAAGGCGATCACAACCGCGATTGGCGCGAGGGCGAAAAGCGGGTCAGCCGCATTGTCTTCATCGGGCGCAATCTGCCGCGCGACATCATTGAAGACGGCTTCAACAAATGCAAAGCGACAGTCTGAGCGTGACGACACGAGCGCTCGACGCCCCGGCGACGGGCTGCGGGTTTGCGGGATCAGCCTTTGCGGTCGCCGACGGTGATGGCGCGGTCCACCTGATTGGTTTTGACGAGAATGTGGTGAAGCTCCCAGCGCATGACGGTGCGGTGTTGGCATTTGCGACCGATGAAAAATCGGGTGGCATGTTCACGGCAAGCGATGACGGAAGCGCCAAGCGAATTCGCGCCAACGGCGAACTCGAAACGCTGCATGAAGGGCGCAAATGGGTCGATACGATCTGCGCCAGTGACCGGGGGCACGTCGCGTGGACAGTCGGGAAGACTGTCTTTTTTCTCAAGAAGGGCGCTGACAGCGCGGTCGAAATCGAAACGCCGTCCACTGCCAGTGATGTGGCGTTTTCGCCCGATGGGAAATGGCTAGGCGCTGCGGTTTATGGCGGGGCTCTGCTGATCAGTGTCGCCAATCCCGACCAGACGAAGCTTCTGCCATGGCAGGGCATGCACAGCGCAATCGGTTTCTCGCCGGATGGCCGATTTTGTGTAACTGCGATGTTGGAAAACGCGTTGCATGTCTGGCGCATCGACCAGCCGGACGACAAGCACGGCCGCATGGGTGGCTACCCGGCAAAGCCATTATCGTTCGCTTGGACAGCTGACGGGCGCTACCTTGCCTCCGGCGGCGCGGACGTGCTGGTGATCTGGCCGTTCATCAAGGCGGATGGCCCGATCGGCCAAAATGCAGGGGTCGCGCCAGCCGATGAACAAAAGATGGTGCGCAGCGTCGGAACGCGCGGTTGGTCGCAACATATCGGCGTTGGATATCTGGACGGCTCGGTCGCGCTCTATGATGGGAAGACCCAGACTTACCAGCCAATCGCCGGACCGTCTGATAAAGGCCCGGTGATTGATGTGCGGTTTTCCGCCGACGCGCGGTGGCTGGGCTTTATTCGCGAAGGTGGTGAGGCCGGATTGGTGAAGCTCGGCAAGCCTTGAATTACTCGGCGGCGAGCTGTTCCAAACCTTGCGTCGATAGCAGGTCCGTCTTCGGCATGAGCGAAAGAAGCTCTTTGGTGTAGTCGTGTTGCGGGCTGGCAAAGAGGGTTTCGGCGTCGGCGACTTCAAGCAACTGGCCGTTTCTGAGGACGCCGATGCGGCTGCACATTTGGCGCACGACGGGCAGGTCGTGGCTGATGAAGAGCATTGTCAAGCCAAGGTGTTCCTGCAGGTCTTTAAGGATGTTCAGGATCTGCGCCTGGATGGAAACGTCGAGTGCGCTGGTCGGCTCATCGCAAATGAGGAAGCGCGGCTGGGTGGCGAGCGCGCGGGCGATTGCAATGCGTTGGCGCTGACCGCCGGAGAATTGGTGCGGATATTTGCGGCCCGCATCTGCGCCGATGCCGACACGGTCGAGGAGTTCAGCGACGCGGTCCTTTATCTCGCTTTTGGGGATAACGCCGAGGTGTAGGGCTGGTTCGGCGACGATTGCATCAACGCGGTGGCGTGGGTTGAGCGATGAAAACGGGTCTTGAAAGATCATCTGGATCTGACGGCGGTAATCGACCAATTGCTCCTTTGTGGCATGCGAAACATCGATGCCATCAAAAAGGATGTCGCCTTCATCGACTTTATAAAGCCCGGCAATCATGCGCGCGATAGTCGATTTGCCAGAGCCGCTTTCGCCGACAAGGCCAAAGACTTCGCCTGGGTGGATGTCAAACGAGACCTGATCGACGGCGGTGAAATATTGCCTTTGCGAAGAAAGGATCGCCTGCTTCTCGATGAAGCGTTTTGTGATGCCTTTCATCTCGACCAATGGACCGCTTGGTGCCGGTTGGCTTGGCCAGTTCTTGGCTAGGTCTTCGATCCTGAAGGTCGTCTCGCGGCCACCATAGGAGATTTGCGGGAAGCGGTGCAGCTTTTGGTCCGGGCGCGGGACGGCGGCGATCAGGCTCTTGGTGTATTCGTGGTGCGGGTCACCGAGCACCTTTGCTGTTGGGCCGGTTTCCACGACTTCGCCGGCATACATCACCGTGACGACATCGGTCGTTTCAGCGATGACACCCATGTCGTGGGTGATCAGGATGACACCGACTTGGCGCTCGCGGGCCAAATCTTTGATCAGGTCAAGGATTTGCGCCTGAATGGAAACGTCGAGCGCCGTGGTGGGCTCATCCGCGATGATGACCTCTGGCTCCGAACATAGCGCAAGCGCAATCACCACGCGCTGGCGCATGCCGCCTGAAAACTGATGCGGATACTGGTCGATGCGCACGTCGGGATTGGGGATGCCAACGCGGGTGAGCAGTTCGATGGCCCTGTTGCGCGCTTCGGATGCGCTGAGATCGAGGTGCGTTGTGATCGTCTCGATTAGCTGGTCGCCGACGGTGAAGAGCGGGTTCAGCGAGGTCAGCGGATCCTGGAAGATCATGGAGATACGGCGGCCCCGGATGGCACGCATTGCCGCTTCGTCACTACCGGAAATCTGGTCGGCCTTGAGCGACACAGTGCCGTCTGTGATGCGACCGCGGCCCTGCAAAAGGCCCATCACGGCGGCGCCGATGGTGGATTTGCCCGCGCCACTCTCGCCGACGAGCCCGTGGATTTGGCCGGGTTCGACGGTCAGCGCCGCATCTCGCACGGCGGTGAAAGGCCCTTGGCGCGTTGGGAATTGAACGGTGAGATTGTCGATTGCGAGCAGGGTCATGGGCGTCACTGCAGCCTTGGGTTCAGTGCGTCGCGCAGCCAGTCGCCGAGCAGGTTGACGGCAAGTGCGAGCAGCAACAGCGCCATGGCGGGGAAGAACAGGATCCACCATTCGCCGGAAAACAAGAAGCCTTGGCCGATGCGTATCAGTGTGCCGAGCGAAGGCTGGGTTGGTGGCGCGCCGACGCCGAGGAAGGACAGCGTGGCCTCGGCGATGATGGCAAGTGCCAGTGAGATGGTTGCGATGACGAGCACTGGTGACAGAGTATTCGGCAGGATGTGGCGCATCATGATGGCGAAGGGCGAGCGGCCGATCAGGCGGGCGGCCTGCACATATTCCTTGTTCTTTTCAACCAGCGTCGCACCGCGCACGACGCGGGCGAAGTTGACCCACTCGGATAGGCCGATTGCGAGGATGAGTACCCAGATGGCGACCTCATCGCGCATTGATGGTGGCGTGATGCCCTTGGCGATGCCGAAGATCAGAAGTGCGACGAGGATTGCGGGGAAGGTGAGTTGGACGTCGGCGATACGCATGATGATCGTGTCTGTGCGACCACCGACATATCCCGAAACAAGCCCAAGCGTGACGCCCAAGACCATGGCGAAGAGCACTGCGG
>JBCBHR010000228.1:0-4124 GCA_038525365.1 Pseudomonadota bacterium
TTGAGCCGTCAGCTTCTGACTTTACGCCTGAGACTTCGACATCGTGCTCATCGGCGATCTCGCCAACGATTTCTTCGATGATGTCCTCAAGCGTCACCAAGCCTTCGAGTTCGCCGTATTCATCAACAACAATTGCCACGTGCGCCTTGCGCCGAAGGAATGCATTGAGCTGGTCGTGCAGCATGGTTGTATCGGGCACAAACCACGGTTCATTGGCGACCTTCATGATGTCGATGCGGGACGGATCATTGTCCACCGCGTGCAGCGCGCGAAGCAGGTCCTTGGCATGGACGATGCCGACGATGTTGTCTGTCTCGCCGCGCCAAACCGGCATACGGGTATAGGGGCTTTTCAGGATCTCAGAGACGACCTCGCTTGCGGGATCGTCGGCATTGACCATGTACATGTTGGTGCGGTGGATCATGACGTCGGAGACATCGAGTTCCTGCAGATCGAGCAGACCGCCGAGGCGTTCGCGATCCTCCTTGTCCACCGAGCCTTCCTCATGGAGCACCTCCACGGCACCGCGCAATTCGTCCCGGCCGGATAGAAGCGCCTGGTTTTCATCGAAGCGAACACCAAAGCGGGCGAGTATGGTTCGGACGATGAAATCGACAGCCTTGGCCAATGGGGAGACGATGCGCACCAATACTGCGATGGCAGGAACAACGAACAAGGCGAATTGGTCAGTGCGTGTGATCGCCAGATATTTTGGCATGACCTCGGCGAAAATGACCAGCAGCACCGTCATCACGAGCGTGGCGTAGACCACGCCGCTGTCGCCCAGAAGCGTCAGGAAAAGCGTCGTTGCGAGCGCTGACGAGAGCACGTTGACGAGGTTGTTGCCGATCAGGATCGTCCCGATCAAGCGCTCCTTGTTTTCGGTTAAGCGGCTGACCGCGTCGGCACGGCGATTGCCCTGATTGGCAAGCTGGCGCATGCGGCCGCGCGACACCGCGGTCAACGCGGTCTCCGACCCGGAAAAGAAGCCCGACATCACAATCAGCGCGATGATTGCGGCGGTGATGATCCAGATGTCCATGGTGTTTGCTGCCCTTACAGCATGGATTGCAGGAATGTACGCACTTCCGACGGCGGCACATCCTTGGCGACGAACGCTTGGCCGATGCCGCGCGTCAAAATGAAAGTCAGGCTCCCGCGCGAGACTTTTTTGTCCTGCGCAATGAAATCCATCATGGCGTCAGCGTTGGGAACGAGGTCTTTCATGTGCGATAGATCGGTCGGCAGGCCCACAGCTTCAAGATGGGCTTTGACGCGTGCTGTGTCGTCGGGGCTGGCGTGGTTCATCCGGGCTGAAAACCCGTGTGCCATTACCATCCCGATGGCGACGCCTTCGCCGTGCACCAGCGTGTCTGCGTCATATTTTGCAAGCCCCTCCAGCGCGTGGCCAAATGTGTGTCCGAGATTGAGGAGCGCGCGTTCGCCGCTTTCGCGTTCATCGCGCGCGACCACGCCAGCCTTTGCGTGACATGAATGTGCCACGGCTTTGATGCGCGCGTCGCCGCCCTTGAATACATCGCGCCAATGGCCTTCCAGCCAATTGAAAAAGTCCGGATCGTTGATCAGGCCATATTTGACGACTTCAGCGTAGCCTGCCTTGAACTCACGCTCGCTCAACGTGTCCAAGAGCAGTGTGTCAGCCAGCACAAGTTTGGGCTGATAGAACGCGCCAATCAGGTTTTTGCCGTGGGGCGAGTTGATGCCGGTCTTGCCGCCAACGGACGAATCCACTTGCGCAAGCAATGTGGTCGGCACCTGAATGAAGTGCATGCCCCGGCGCGTCACTGCAGCGGCAAAGCCCGACAAATCGCCGACGACACCGCCGCCAAAGCCGATCACCGCGTCGTTGCGTTCAAGGCGCGCGTCGAGCACGGCTTCCACGACGCTTTGCAACTGTGCGTAGCTCTTGGTCTTTTCACCGGGCGGGACAATGACTGCGCTGTGTTCGATGCCTGCTTGGTCAAGCGATGCTGTGAAACTCGCCAGATGATGCGCTGCGACCGTTTCATCGGTGATGATCGCCACCCGTGCGCCGGGCACTGCTTTTGCGATATGGTCGCCTGCCTCAGCGATCACGCCCTCGCCGATGATGATGTCATAGCTCCGGTCGCCAAGTTCCACGCGCACGGTTTGTGGTTCGCTCATCGGCTCATCCTTCAAGATGCGACAGGGCGGCATCGATAATTCGCTCGGCCATGGCGTCTTTGGTGACATCTGCCGATTGCACGGTCACATCGGCCAACGCATAGATCGGATAGCGTTCATCCATCAGCGACTGCATCACACCGCGCGGATCACGTTGTTTTAGCAGCGGTCGCGTCTGCTTTCGCGAGACCCGATCCATCAGCAAATCAAGGTCGGCGCGCAGCCACACCGAGACCGCGTGCTGGGCAATTGCCTCGCGGGTTTGCGCGTTCATGAACGCGCCGCCGCCGGTGGCGATGATCTGGTTGCCGTCGGTCAGCAAACGCTTCATCACGCTCGCCTCAAGCCGCCGAAACTCCGGCTCGCCATAGGTTTCAAAGATGTCTGCGATGGTCATGTCGGCTGCCGCTTCAATTTCTGTGTCGGCGTCGAGAAAAGCCATATCCAGCATGTGCGCCACGCGGCGGCCAACGGCGGATTTTCCGGCTCCCATCAGCCCAACGAGCACAAGCGGGCGGCCAGCAAGTTTGGACTGCAGCCGGGACGCTGGTGCATCGGTGACCGGGTTGGGAGCATGTTCGACCATAAAGCGCGCTTTGCGCATGAAGTTTCAAGTCGTGTCAAGCGGATGACCTTGACTCCAGCGCATGTGAGCGGTTGCTTTTGCTTATCAATGTGCGCAAACAGCCGCCTGACAGGGTGGCGATGGGTCCCAACAAGTGCCGAGCTTGATCCGATTTTTGGTGACAATGGCCGTGCTGGCCGGGATCGCCTATGCAGGCATGTTTGCGCTGACGCTTTACGTTGAGCCAAACATGCGCGAGATGAGCGTGCGCATTCCAAACAGCCGCATCGATCCAAAACCTGTCATCCGTCCGCAGCCTGCGCCTGCCTCAGAGGTGGTGCCCGCGGAAGCCGCGGAAGACCCCGATCAGACGGGGACAGTTCAGCAATAATCCGACGGCGACGGATATAGCATCCAGCATCCGGTAACCATTGGCCGCTAATTTGCGCGCATGGTGGATGCATTTTTGGACATGATGGCGGCTGAGCGAGGCGCTTCGGCCAACACGCTGGAAAATTATCGCCGCGATCTGGAAGATGTCGCTGCGTTTCTCAAAGCATGCGATCTGGAGCGCGCAACGAGCGATCATTTGCGCGCTTATCTGTCGAGCTTGGCCGTGCGTGGCTTTGCGTCATCTTCGCAAGCCAGGCGACTGTCGGCGCTGCGCCAGTATTTCGGCTTCCTCTATGCTGAAGGCGTGCGTGACGATGATCCGACCGGTGTGATCGACGCGCCGAAGCGCGCGCGCCCTTTGCCCAAGGTTTTGAGCCAGGACGAAGTGAGCGCACTTCTGGATGGTGCGGCGGACGCGCCAAAGCACATCACGCTGATCAACGGACCCGATCACACTCGTGCCCTGCGTCTCCATGCCTTCGTCGAACTGCTCTACGCCAGTGGCATGCGGATCAGCGAATTGGTCTCATTGCCCGACAGTCTTTTGCGGCGCGACGATGCCTGGTTCATGGTGAAGGGCAAGGGCGGGCGCGAACGGTTGATACCGGTGCCACCAAAGGCTCGCTCGGCGCTGGATGCGTATCACACAGCGCTTGCAACGCGTGAAAATGTGGTCGGCAATGAATGGCTTTTCCCCGACGATGCGTGTTCAGGCCCGGTCTCGCGACAGGTCATGGCGCGCGAACTGAAATCACTGGCGGCGCGCTGTGGCATCGATCCAACGCGCGTGTCACCGCATGTGCTCCGCCATGCCTTCGCGAGCCATCTCCTGCAGAACGGCGCGGATTTACGCGTTGTGCAGCAATTGCTAGGCCATGCTGATATCTCCACAACACAAATCTACACCCACGTGCTCGACGAGCGTTTGCATGCACTGGTGAGCGAACATCATCCGCTTGCCACGCGATAGCGGCCACAGGCTTCGCCGCTTGACATCCCT
>JBCBHR010000229.1:0-4116 GCA_038525365.1 Pseudomonadota bacterium
GCGATGAGGAGTGGCAATATATCGATAGCCGCGTGAATGAACGGACGGTCGCCAATGGTCGACAGATGTTGCGCAAACACGGTCGCCTTCTGGACCGTATTGAGCGGCGTATGGGCGTCAGCAAACATGTCATACTCGCCATCTGGTCTATGGAATCCAGCTATGGCGAAGCGCTCAAGCAGGAAAGCCGCCTGCACTACGTGCCGCGCGCATTGGCGACACTTGCCTATGCTGATCGACGGCGCGCCCGTTTTGCGCGTGGGCAGTTGATTGAGGCGCTCAAAATCGCGGCGCGCGGTGAGGTTTCGCTCAATGGTCTGACCGGCTCATGGGCCGGTGCGATGGGGCACACGCAGTTCATTCCCACCAGCTATTCGGCCTGGGCAATGGACGGTGACGGTGATGGCCGCAAGGACATCTGGAATTCCGTGCCAGATGCGCTCTTTACGGCTGCCAATCTGCTGCGTGACAATGGTTGGCGCAGCGGCCAGACGTGGGGCTATGAAGTTGTGCTGCCGCAGGGTCGCAAATTCCCCGGTGGCAAACTGTCGCTTGCGCAGTGGGAAAGCCTTGGTGTGCGCCGCGCCAACGGAAAAGCCTTTCCTCGCCGCAATCAACGCGCGGAGCTCAAAGTCCTGCAAGGGCGGCAGGGGCCTGCGTTTTTGATGATCGACAATTTCTTTGTCCTCAAACGGTACAACAATGCCGACAAATACGCGCTTGGCGTGGGGCTTTTGGCCGATCAGATCGCGGGCTTCGGGCCACCGAGCAAGGACTGGACACGCCCGTTCACGAAGCTTTCCATCGCTGAAAGCGAAGAACTCCAGGCGCGATTGGCGCGCAAGGGCTTTTACGAGGGCGATGTGGACGGCAAGATCGGACCGATGTCGCGAGCTGCCATCAAGGCGTTTCAAGCCAGTGCCGGTTTGCCTCAGGATGGATTTGCCTCGATGGAGGTGCTAAGCGTGCTGCGGCGGCGCTGAGGGCAGCACCGCGCATGATTTCGGTTGAGTTTCCCGATGAGCGTCACGCGGCACTTTTTGTTTTTGGTGGCATTTGCACTGGTGTTCACCGGTGCGGTGCCTGTTGGCGCGCCGTTTGGCGACGTCAGCGTGGCCCACGCCCAGGAGCAGCGTGAGCGCAAGAAGGGCCTGCTTGAGCTCCTCTTCCAAAGAAACCGCAAGAACCAACGCGCCGAGCCACAGCGCAAGGCCGCGCCGAAGCCACGTGTGGTGCAACCGCGCAAAGTAGCACCCAAGCGCAAGGCGAAACCAGCACCGAAACGATCCACCACCGTGGCGCGTCCGCGCAAGGCTGCACCTGCGGCGCCCATCGTTGAGAAATCAGAAAACGCCCGTCGGGTTCTGGTGCTTGGCGACTTCATCGCCGATGGCATGGCGCAAGGGTTGGAGACCGCATTTGCGGAGGCCGAAAACGTCGTCATCGTCAACCGCACCAATGGCTCTTCTGGTTTCGTGCGCGATGACTTTTACGATTGGCCAGCAGAGGTTCCTGCGATCCTGGAAGAGATTAAGCCCGACATCATTTTGGTGCAACTCGGCGCAAACGACCGGCAGGCCATGCGTGTTGATGGTACGCGAGAAAAGGTGCGCTCCGAGGCTTGGACCGGCGAGTATGTGAACCGTGTCGAAGCCTTTGTTGATGAAATACGTAAAGTGAACCGACCGATCGTCTGGGTCGGCAGCCCGCCTTTTCGGTTTAAGTCCATGTCGGCGGATATGCTGGCGTTCAATGAGATATTCCGAACGCGCGTCGAAGCCAAGGACGGGTCGTTCGTCGACATCTGGGATGGTTTCGTCAACGAGAACGGCAACTACACGCAAACCGGTGATGACATCAAAGGGCAAAAGGTTCGGCTGCGCGCAGGCGACGGGATTAACTTCACGCGGGCGGGACGTCGCAAGATTGCGTTTTACGCGGAGCGTCAGCTCAAGGTGCTGCTCGGTGATGCGACAGCGCCCGTTTTGAGTTCGCTCAGCAATGAGAATTTGCCGATGATGATGCTTCCGCCGCTGCAAACGGAAGCCGAACTTGTTCGCACCAACCCGATCAGTTTTGCAGATACGGAGTTGGACGGCGGCGCAACGCTTTTGGGTGACGTTTCAGAAAGCAGTGTGAGCCCAAACCCGCTGGCTGCCAAGTCGGTGCGGCTGCGCCTTATCGAAGATGGAATGCCGCCTGAGCCCCGCGATGGACGCGCAGGTGATTTCCGTTGGCCACCGGTCACTCAACCAAGCCCGACCGCGTCAGCGCCCATCGGACCACGGGCATCCGGTGACGTTGCCGTCCCACTCAATCCTGCGGGATAAGCCCGTCAGCCTTTGTCTTTGTGACTTTCGGCAAAAGCTTGTCTTTGGGCGTCGCTGGCTTCAGTTTGGTGCTTTGTTTTCCAGTCGTCATACGGCATGCCGTAGACCGTTTCGCGGGTCTCGTCTTTGGACATTTCAATTCCGCGTTCAGCGGCTGCCTCGCCATACCAACGCGACAGACAATTGCGGCAAAAGCCGGTTAAATTCATCATGTCGATGTTTTGAACATCGGCGCGTTCGCGCAGATGCGCCACGAGCGTGCGAAACGCCTGAGCTTCGATTTCAGTGCGCGTTTGGTCGTCCATCATCTTCTCCTCACAGTCACCGTGACAATCACACTGATCGGGGCAAACCGCCATTGCATAAATCGATCTGGCGTCTATACCCGCAGTGGAGGAGCCGCCAAGTGCTTGGATCAACTTTGTTGCCGCGCATCGGGAAATCGGCGTCACGCACGCCCATGGTTGCATGGCTTGTTGCCGCTGGTCTGAGGTCTGCGGTCGTCCTTTTTGTCGCCGTTTTGGCCAACATCACCTTTCAAAAAAAGGCCCATGCCGACTTTCGTGTGTGCAACGCCACGCAGCAACTGGTTGGCGTTGCAATTGGCTACCGCGCGCGCGCGGGATGGATTACCGAGGGCTGGTGGCATGTCGAGCCGAGCAAGTGCACGACGCTGATCGAAGGCGCGCTCGCTTCGCGCTACTACTACCTATACGCTGAAGACGCACTGCGCGGCGGTCGTTGGGAGGGCTCGATCCAGATGTGTGTCGCCGAACGCGAATTCAAAATCACAGGTGTCAATGATTGCTTCGCGCGCGGCTTCCAGGCCGTCGGTTTTCGCGAGTATGATACCGGAACCCAACAAAGCTGGATGGTTCAGCTCGTCGACAAGCCAGACGCGGTGCCGGAAACCAGTTCAACGACACCCACAATCACCCCCGAGGAAATCCAGTGAAACGCAGCCGCAGAATTAAGATCCTCGCGACCCTCGGGCCCGCTTCAAATTCCGAGGAAATGATCGAGAAATTGTTCCTCGCCGGTGCGGATGTTTTTCGCATCAATATGAGCCACGCCAGCCATGATTTGATGCGCAAGCTGGTGAGCGATATTCGCAATGTTGAGGAGCGTATTGGTCGGCCGATTGGCATCCTTGCTGATTTGCAGGGCCCAAAACTTCGGGTGGGGAAATTTGCCGACACAAAGGTGGAGCTGTCACCGGGTGACATGTTCACACTCGATGACGATGAGACGCCGGGTGACAAAAGCCGCGTTCAGCTGCCGCATCCGGAAATTCTGCAATCGGTGCAGCCGGGTCACCGCCTGCTGATCGATGACGGTCGGCTGACTTTGATTGCCGAAAAGTGCGACGGTAAGTCCATCGTCACGCGCGTGGTTTCCGGCACCAAGATATCCGACAAGAAGGGCGTGAGCCTGCCTGACACGGACCTGCCGGTTGGAGCCTTGACGGAAAAAGACCGCGCCGATCTGGACGCCGTCCTGAAGGAGCCGATTGATTGGGTCGCGTTGTCGTTTGTCCAGCGCCCGGAAGATCTGTCTGAGGTGCGCAAGATTTCGCGCGGACGCGTTGCGCTGCTTTCAAAGATCGAGAAGCCACAGGCGGTGCAGCGGATCGACGAGATTATCGAACTCTCCGATGCGGTGATGGTGGCGCGCGGCGATCTCGGTGTGGAATTGCCGCTTGAAACCGTACCGGGCATTCAAAAGCAGTTGACCCGAAAAGCGCGGCGCGCGGGAAAACCGGTCGTTGTGGCGACGCAGATGCTGG
>JBCBHR010000230.1:0-4108 GCA_038525365.1 Pseudomonadota bacterium
GTCCAACCGGCCAAAAGCCGGTGGTGGTGGTGCGAACTGATCGTCTGTCGGCACGGGATCGTGCTGCGGTTGCGCGAAGTCGCCTGCGTCGAAGGCGGGCGGCGCTGATTGCATCGGTGCCGATTTGACGGACGCTTCCAGATCGCTGAGGTGATCGACGACCTTCAGCAGCGTTTCATGGATCGCATCAAACGTGCTCTCGGTGCGGCCTTCACTTTGGCGCGCCAATTCCTGCAGGGATTGAAGGTCGTCCGACAGTCGCTGGAGCTCAGCTGGATTGACGTCAGAGCCGCCCGGCGCTGCCATGTTTGCGCCAAGGCGGGCGACAGCTTCTTCAGCGGCTAAGCGCGCGGCTTCCATGACATCATACTCATGAGCCTGCGCCGGGATGGCAGCGGCTTGAGCTGCTTCGAACGCGCGCGGCGCGTTGAGCAGGCTGTCATTGGTTTCGGCGAGGCGTGCGGACAGGTCAGCGATCTGCGCTTCCAGCGAGCCGGTGTCAACGGCGACAGGCGCGGCGTTCTTTTCGATTGCGCTTTGCTCGGCGAGGAACCGGGCGATGTCGTCAAGGCGCTCTTCGAGGTGATCGAAAGACGGTGCAGGTGCTTGTTGGACAATGGGTGCTGGCGATGGCGACGGCGCTTGCGCACGTTCATCGATCATGTCGGCCAAACCGGCCATGCGCGCTTCAAGCGACGTGACGGCCTGTTCAACAGAACGACGGGTCATTTCGGTCGATTTCGCCAGGTGCTCGGCAATGCCATCAAGACGCTGCTCAAGGTCACGCAGAAGATGCGACTGTTCCGGCGCCGGTGCCGCCGTCTCTTGGCCGTTCATCAAGGTGACCATATGGTCGAGGCGCTGGGCAATTGATGATAGGCCATCATTGACGTCGGACGGCACCGCCGCTGGCTGTTGCAGTTCGGCCACGCGTTCCGCGATGAGCGTCAACGCCTCATGGACTGCCGGATCGCCATTGTCGGCTGCTTTGAGATCATCGATCCGGCTCGCCATGTCATTGAAGAATGGCGTAAAGTCCTGCGGCGGTGCGGAAGACATATCCTCAAACTGGCGTGTGAGCGCCGTGACCCGCGCTTCGATGCGATCGAGTGCATCGCGATCCTGCTGGCCTGCGTTTTCGGCCAGTTGGCTCACCATTGCATCCAGATTGACCATGCGATCATCGAGAGCGGCCATTATTTCGGCATGGATACCACCGCTGTTGGTGGCCAGATCCTGCATGGCGGCTGTAAGGTGGTTGATCCGCTCTTCGACGGCGAGCGTCGCGTCGTTTCCCGGCAGATCTTGGACCGATGCGTAGAGATGGTCGAGGCGGCCAAGCATCTGGGCCACATCATCACGCGATGCGAGTGCGGCCGGCATGGCGGCGATCTCACGCTCGACCACGCCCCAGCGTTCGGACAGATCAGAAAGGCTATCCTGGCGGGCCAGTTGCACGACTTCACGTTTGAGCACGTCGATATCGGCGCGAAGGTCGTCGAAGCCGGGTGTCGCCGGCGCAGGCGCTTGGCGCATCGCACGCAGTTCATCGCGCACGGCGCGCAGATCGTCATCATGTTGGCGCATACGTTCCATTTCCGCTTCCCGAGCTATGCGATCCTTGTCCGCCTTTTCGCGCAACGCCATCTCGCGGGCGCGGATGGAGTTTACGTCGGTCAGAGGATCAGCTTCGCGCGCAACCACTGGGCGGTTGCGTGATGATTGAGGGTTACTTGCAATCCGTGACTCCAAAGCGCTCAGCGCGTCATTGAGTCGGTCCAAGGTTGCACCGCTTGGCGAGGCCGCGCGGCTTGGGTTGCGATCGTCCCCTTCAAATCTCCGGTTACCCATAATGGCCTGCTTCCTCGTTCGACGTGAAACCGTGGTCGCAATCGCGTTGAAATCCGCCGGAACGGAATCGCAAATACAGGCCAAAGGCTTCTCGTTAACTTTTCTTTGCCCAACGTGGTAAACAAGGCGTTAACCACCGCGCTATTGCACCGGTTTTTGGCAAATTGACTGCCTGCTAGCGGCAGTTTACGTAACTGCTCGTAACGTCACGTAACCGAAAGAAACCTTTCGCAACCCGGATTGAATACGTATTCATTGGCTCACATATCGGAGCCGCGTCGCGAGCTTCCAAAGCGCTTCGAACAAGCGCGATAAATCGCGAAATCAGGATGGGACGATGATGAACCAGAGCTACCCAATCGAGGGCACAAAGATCGAAGAGACTTTCCGCATCGGGGAACTGGCGCGTGAATTTGATGTCACGCTGCGTACGCTGCGCTTTTATGAAGACAAAGGGCTTTTGAGCCCACGCCGCGTTGGCAATGTGCGCCTCTATTCCCGCGGCGACCGCGCTCGCCTGCGCATTATCCTGCTCGGCAAGCGCGTTGGTTTTTCGCTTAAGGACATCCGCGAGATCCTGGAGCTCTACGATCCCAACAGCAACAACAGCCGCCAGTTGGAAGTGTCCATCGAAAAAGGTGAAACGCAACTCGGCAAGCTGCACGACGAGCGCAAGAAGCTCGATGAATCCATCGACGAACTTGAGACAACGCTGACGCATCTGCGTCAGCTCTTGGTCTCCGCGCAATAACGACGACGCACAACAAGCCATCCGGGGGCGAAGACAACACCTGGGGGACTTAAAAGAAGGGAGCCGCCAAGGCTCCAGCTTTCAGCCCGCGCAAATCAGCGCGGGCTTTTTTTGTTTCCGGGTGAAAATTTTGACGTTTACGCAAACGTCAAAATTTGTTAGGCCGAAAGTTGAGGATGCGCGGCATCAACCGCGCACATGACCGACCGGAGGAATTCATGCCCGCGTACACCGCACCCGTCGAAGACACGCTCTTCATCCTCAACGATGTTCTCAAATACGAAAAATACAACAATCTGCCAGGCTTCGCCGATGCGTCGCCGGACATTGTTGAAGCTGTGTTGCGCGAAGCGGGCCGGATGGCCGAAGAGGTCTTCTTCCCGCTTAACCAAGTCGGCGACCAGCAGGGCTGCGTGCGCCATCACGATGGTTCGGTGACGACGCCTGAGGGCTTCAAGGCCGCTTACGAGCAGTACAAGGAAGCGGGCTGGATGGGCCTTGCCTTTGATCCGGAGTATGGCGGGCAAGGCCTGCCCTACACACTGCACACCGCGGTCGGCGAGTTCTTCTCATCTGCCAACATGGCGTTTGCGATGTATCCGGGCCTGACACAGGGCGCGATGGCCGCCATCCACGTGCATGGTTCTGCCGAGCAAAAGCAAACCTACCTGCCCAAAATGTGCGACGGCACATGGACTGGCACCATGAACCTGACCGAGCCACATTGCGGCACTGATCTTGGCCTGTTGCGCTCAAAAGCTGTCCCGCAGGCGGACGGCTCCTACAAGATTTCCGGCCAGAAGATTTTCATCTCCGCTGGCGAACACGACATGAGCGAGAACATCATTCACTTGGTGCTGGCGCGTATCGAAGGCGCGCCGGAGGGTGTCAAAGGCATTTCCCTTTTCATCGTCCCGAAGTTCAGCGTCAATGACGACGGCTCCGTCGGCGAGCGCAATGGCGTGACCTGCGGTTCGATCGAACACAAGATGGGCATTCACGGCAATTCCACCTGCGTGATGAACTACGATGACGCGAGCGGCTATCTGATTGGCGAAGAGCACAAAGGCCTCAAGGCCATGTTCGTCATGATGAACGAGGCACGCCTCGGGGTTGGCTTGCAGGGCCTGGCGATTGCAGAGGTCGCCTACCAGAACGCCGTCGATTACGCTAAGGAACGCATTCAAGGCCGCGCCTTGTCGGGTGCCAAGCACGAGGACAAGAAGGCCGATCCGATCATCGTGCATCCCGATGTCCGCCGAAACCTGATGACGATCCGCGCCTTCAACGAAGCGGGTCGCGCTTTCCTGATGTGGGCTGCGCTGAAGTCTGACGTTGCGCACCGTTCCGAAGATTCAACTGACGCCGAACTCAACGAAGAAATGATGGGCCTCCTGACGCCGGTCATCAAAGGCGTGCTGACCGACAAGGGCTTTGATCACGCTGTGATGGCACAGCAGATGTATGGCGGGCACGGCTATGTCGAAGAATGGGGCATGAGCCAAT
>JBCBHR010000231.1:0-4100 GCA_038525365.1 Pseudomonadota bacterium
AAGGCCGGTTGTGACGTCATCACCGTTCATGCCGAAGCGGGCCCGCACCTGCATCGCTCACTGCAAGCCGTCAAAGCGCTTGGCAAGAAAGCGGGCGTCGCGCTCAATCCGTCATCGCCGGTGTCGATGATCGAGCACGTGCTCGATCTTACCGATCTCATTTTGATCATGACGGTCAATCCGGGCTTTGGCGGACAGAAATTCATTGATGCCATGGTGCCAAAGATCGCTGCCACCAAGGCACTGATCGGAGACCGCCCCATTGACCTGGAAGTTGACGGCGGCATCACACCGGCCACAATTGGAGCGTGTGCAGAAGCTGGCGCCAACGCGTTCGTGGCCGGGTCAGCGATCTTCAATGGCGATGGTGTGGACGCCTATGCCAAAAACATCGACGCTCTGCGGGCTGGGGTCCGGGCAAGTTGAGCTTTCTGGGAGGCTCCCCTCTCCGCATTCAGCAAAACCACTACGCACTCGCGCTCGCGCTGGTCGCGGGTGTCGCGAGTGCGGCGTGGACGGCATACTACCTGATGGCTTGGTTCGGCTGGCTTGACGTCGGTCGCACAACATTGGTCGCTGTCATCTACGGGGTTGGGACCCTCGTCGGCACCGCGTGTGCCCTGCTCTTGGATACCATCTTTATCCGCCGATGGATCAGCAACCCGAGAACACGACTGATCGCCGTAATCGCGGTCGCGACTTTTATGACCATTGGCGTGACGGCGGCGATGCTCATTTTGCACAACCGCATCTACTTTTCACAATGGCACAGCCCTTTCCTTTCGCGGCCTTGGATATGGCAACAGCTTTGGACGACGCTGGGTGCCATGGCGCAATATGCGATCTTCGGCATTCGCTACCATGGCATCGGGGGCTTCGCGATCATTGTCGTGACTTGCTGGTGGGCAACGCGAACGAGGCATTGAGGCCGTGTGCTGTGTCGTCTATCCGGCAGCGGTAACAGGAGCCGCCAAACATCATGATCCCACGTTATGCCCGCCCGCAGATGACCTCCATCTGGTCTCCGGAGACCAAATTTCGCATTTGGTTCGAAATCGAGGCCCATGCCTGCGACGCGCTCGCCAAACTGGGTGTCATCCCGGAGGACGCGGCGAAGACCATTTGGGAAAAAGGCGGCGCAGCCGAGTTCGACATCGCTCGCATCGACGAGATCGAACGCGAGACAAAACACGACGTCATTGCGTTCCTCACCCATCTGGCGGAGATCGTCGGGCCAGATGCGCGATTTGTGCATCAGGGCATGACGTCTTCCGATGTGCTGGACACGTGCTTTAACGTGCAGCTAACCCGCGCAGCCGACCTGTTGCTTGCGGATATGGACGCGCTGCTTTCAGCGCTGAAGACCCGCGCGCTGGAGCACAAAGAAACCATCACCATCGGCCGCAGCCATGCGATCCACGCGGAGCCAACCACTTTTGGCATCAAGCTCGCGCAGGCATATGCGGAATTTGACCGGTGCCGCACGCGCCTTGTCCACGCCCGCGAGGAGATCGCCACCTGCGCCATTTCCGGGGCAGTCGGGACTTTCGCCAATATCAATCCGGCGGTTGAGGAGCATGTTGCAGACGCAATGGGCCTCAAAGCTGAGCCCGTCTCGACGCAGGTGATACCACGCGACCGCCACGCCATGTTCTTTGCGACGCTCGGTGTTATCGCCTCCAGCGTCGAACGACTGGCCACCGAGATCCGCCATTTGCAGCGCACCGAGGTTCTGGAGGCTGAAGAGTATTTCTCGCCGGGCCAAAAAGGCTCTTCGGCCATGCCGCACAAGCGCAATCCGGTTTTGACTGAAAATCTGACCGGCCTTGCACGTATGGTGCGCGCCTACGCCATGCCGGCGATGGAAAACGTTGCGCTTTGGCACGAGCGGGACATTTCACACTCTTCGGTGGAGCGAATGATTGGACCGGACGCCACTGTGACGCTGAACTTTGCCTTGGTGCGGTTAACCGCTGTGATGGAAAAGCTCGTCATCTACCCCGAGCGGATGCGCGCCAATATGGATCGCCTCGGCGGTCTGGTGCATTCCCAGCGCATTTTGCTTGCGCTGACCCAAGCGGGCGTCAGCCGCGAAGACGCCTATCGCATGGTCCAACGCAACGCGATGAAAGTCTGGGATTCCTATCAGATGTCGGGCGAAGCCAAGGTCGATTTTCTTGATTGCCTGCTCGCCGATGCCGATGTTTGTGCAGCGTTGAGCGAAGATGATATCCGCCAGCGTTTTGATCTCGCCTACCACACCAAGCACGCGGACACGATTTTCAATCGGGTGTTCGGCGACCACTAAACAACCACGGCGCGCCACACGTCCGCATTTCGCGCCGTTACAGCAAGTGACTTTCGCCTCCAAGAATTAGCCTTCATCGCATGCCACCTATGATCATGGCTGGCGGCGACAGGAGGACCAAACATGGTTGACTATCGCGACGACCTGACACAGCGCTCAAACGACGAATTTTACAACCGCACCAATGGCGGCAGCATGGCTGGGCCATTCTTCGCATTGCTCGTCGTCTTGGCGATTTTTGGCGGCATCTTCATGATTGCTGGTAGCGGTGGGGGCGACGCACCGACCGCAGCACCCGGTGCGCTTGAAACAACGCCGCCTGCCCCGACCGCAGTCGAGCCAGTGCCGGTTCCGGCACCGACCGGTCAGTGATCTAAGCCCTGCAGTTGATGGGGCGCAGCGTCCGCCATGCGCACATAGCGCGTGGCGGACGTTTTATTTGCTGGGTGACGTGATGGCAAAGATTAGGTGCGTCATCGGCAACCCGCCGCCGCGCGACACAATACCACGACGATGCCATTCCACCGTTGACTTCGCCCTTGGCTTGCCGCACCCGGCGGCCATGAAAATTCGTGACGCCCACATATTGCTGGTGCCCGGCTACAAGGATGCCAGTCCCGACCATTGGCAATCCCGTTGGGAGGCAAAGATGCCCAATGTGAGCCGCGTCACCCAAGCCCAATGGTCCAAGCCGGAGCGTGATGCGTGGGTGGCCACGGTGCGCGAAGCTATTGAAGGCGCGCCAGACAACGCGGTGCTCGTCGCCCATTCGCTCGGTGTCGCAGCATCTCGTCTCGCCATGGAGGAACTGGGCGCACAGCGGACAGCGGACAGCCTGAAAGGCGCATTGTTCGTGGCACCGCCTGATGTGACCAACCCGGACATCCGGCCCAGACATCTGATGACATTCGGGCCCTATCCGACGACGCCAATGGCGATCCCGTCCTTTGTGGTGGCAAGCCGCAACGATCCGTTCTCCACCTATGAAAAAGCGCAGGAAGCGGCCGAAGACTGGGGCAGTCTGTTCCTGGATGCGGGCGAGAGCGGCCATATCGACGAAGACAGCGGCCACGGGCCGTGGCCGGAGGGTTTAATGGTGTTCGCAGAGTTTATGAAACGACTTTAAAATGCAGGCTCAATAGCCTGTTTTTACATCATCTTTGTTCAGTTCACCATTGGCAATTGCGAGGATCTGCTTTGCCCCCGCCGCAACAACGCCGGTATCAAATCCAACCGCGATGAACCGATAGCCCATCTCAACGAAACGGGGCACGTCAGCGGGATTGACCGCGAAAATCCCAGCATGTTTGCCGACTGCCCGCGCGGTTGTGGCGATCTTGGCGATGGGTTCCATCATGTCCTCAAGGCGCGGGTTCATCACCTCACCGCCGGTCCAAGCGATGGAGAAATCGGCAGGGCCAACAAATACTCCGTCGATGCCGTCAACTGCGATGATGTCGTCCAGAACGGCCAATGCCTGTCGAGTTTCGATCATCGCCATGGCGACAGTGTCAGCGTTTGCGGATTTCAGATAGTCCGTTCCACCTGCGATACCACGAAGGCCCACCGCGCGCGTCGGCCCCCAGGATCGTTCACCCGTCGGCGGGAACTTCATGGCGTCGGCCAAACGTTTGGCATCGGTCACTGAGTTCACCATCGGCGCGATGACCGCATCCGCTCCGAAATCAAGCGCCCGAGACGCCATGTCGAACCGTCCAACGGGGATACGCACGACGGCGGGCTTTTCTCTGGCGATGACCGCTTCCAAGCCGTCTAGCACGATCGCCTCGTT
>JBCBHR010000232.1:0-4087 GCA_038525365.1 Pseudomonadota bacterium
GTGCTCATCGATTCTGAAGCGATCTATCTTGAGGTGGAGCGCAAGTTTCTTGCCGCCAAAGGTATTGATGTCGATCCGGATTGGTATGTCGGCGAGTTCATGGCGTTGGCGCAGCCGTTATGGCGCAAAAAGCTGTCGGATTTGCTGGTCGAGCACATAGGATCGCCGCTTACGGAAGATGAATACGCAGCGTTAAAGCATGAGAGCCGGACCCGCATTATGAACGAGGTGCAGCCGATTGCTGGCGTGAATGAACTGCTTGGTGCGCTTACGGTTCCAAAATGCGTTGCCTCATCCACCCAGATGAAATTTCTGCCGTTAAAGCTGAAGCGTACAGGTCTCGACGGCTATTTCGGCGATGGGGTGTATTCCGGCGACATGGTTGAAAACGGCAAACCCGCGCCGGACCTCTTCGCGCACGCCGCAAAGGCGATGGGCGGGCACGATCCGGCACGGTGTCTCGTGGTTGAAGACAGCGCCAACGGTGTTCGTGCGGGCAAGGCGGCGGGCATGTTTACGATCGGCTTCATCGGCGGAGCGCACGCCATCGGCAACCACGCCGACACGCTGGTCGCGGTGGGTGCAGATGTCGTGCTGGATGATTTTGCAGCGCTGAAAGCCTGGCTTGCTGCTGAGACCAACGCCGTTTGATCGGTGGGTATTGGAGCCTCGTCCTTCGACGGGCTCAGGATGAGGGTGTGGTGCTTATCACTGCCCCATCCACTCTGCCCTCACCCTAACCTTGGCGAAGGGCTCACAGGTCTCACCGCTTCTTGGCGACCACACCCATGCGCAGCATCGCTTCACGCGGAACTCGGTAGTGTTTTTGGATATCGCGCGATGCAAAGAAGCCGAAAGCCTCGCGCTGGATCATGATCGCCCACGCCTGATCGGCCACTTCTTGGACCAGAACGTCGCGGTCTGTATTGGCACCCGGCGTGGCGTCATGGCGCTCCAATGCCGCGACCGCATCCTCAAGCTTCTTGCCGACGCGACCAAGTGCGCTGGCAGTTTCCTGCTTGGCCTCATAGTCAAAGGCCTCCAGCAGCGGGTCGCCGGAGCGGGCCATGCGTATGCGGGCAGCGAGGTCCATGCACAAATAGTTGGCGAGTACTGGATGACCGTCAATGCGACAAAGAAAAACCCGCCGAATTTCTCCGGCGGGTTTTTTGTATTTCAGCGATTAGCTGACGATCAGTTGTCGTCGTTGCCTTTCAACGCGGCACCAAGAATGTCGCCGAGCGATGCACCGGAGTCGGTTGAACCGAACTGCGCGACGGCTTCTTTCTCTTCGGCGATTTCCAGCGCCTTGATGGAAACCTGCAGGCGACGGGTCTTCTTGTCGAACTGCGTGACGCGGGCGTCGACACGTTGGCCAACGGTGAAGCGTTCCGGGCGCTGCTCGTCACGATCACGCGACAAGTCCGAGCGGCGGACGAACGAATCGAGGTCATGGTCAACCAGACGCACTTCGATGCCACCGTCGGTGATTGCTGTGACTTCACAGGTGACAACCGCGTTTTTACGCAGGCCGCCTGAAGCCGCCGCAGCACCGACCTTGTCGTCGCCCAGCTGCTTGATGCCAAGCGAGATGCGCTCTTTTTCGGTGTCCACATCCAGAACGACGGCTTTGACCATGTCGCCCTTGTTGTAGTCTTCGATGGCTTCTTCGCCTGAGCGGTTCCAGTCGATGTCCGACAGGTGAACCATGCCGTCCACATCGCCGTCGAGGCCGATGAACAGGCCAAACTCGGTTTTGTTTTTGACTTCGCCTTCAACAACGGAATCGACCGGGTTCTCCATGGCAAATGCACTCCACGGATTGTCGAGTGTCTGCTTGAGGCCAAGCGAGATGCGGCGTTTTTCAGGATCGATCTCCAGTACGATCACATCCACTTCCTGCGATGTGGACAGGATCTTGCCAGGATGGACGTTTTTCTTCGTCCACGACATTTCGGAGACGTGGATCAGACCTTCAATGCCCGGCTCGATCTCAACAAATGCACCGTAGTCGGTGATGTTTGTCACGCGGCCGGTGATCTTCTTGCCAATCGGGTAGTTGGCACCGATCGTATCCCACGGATCGGCTTCCAACTGCTTCATGCCGAGCGAGATGCGGTGCGTATCCTGATTGATGCGGATGATCTGCACGCGGACCGTCTGGCCAATCGACAGGATCTCCGTTGGATGGTTCACGCGACGCCATGCCATGTCCGTGACGTGCAGCAGACCGTCAATTCCGCCGAGATCGACGAACGCGCCGTAATCGGTGATGTTCTTGACGACGCCGTCAACCGCCTGACCTTCTTCAAGGTTCTGGACGATTTCAGAGCGCTGTTCCGCACGGCTTTCCTCAAGAACGGTACGGCGTGACACAACGATGTTGCCGCGGCGCTTGTCCATTTTCAGGATTTCAAACGGCTGCGGCGTGTGCATGAGCGGGGTGACGTCGCGGATCGGGCGGATGTCGACCTGCGAACGCGGAAGGAAGGCAACCGCGCCATCGAGATCGACGGTGAAGCCGCCTTTGACCTGGTTGAAGATTTGACCTTCAACGCGCTCACCGTCTTCGAATTTCTTCTCAAGCTTGACCCAGGCTTCCTCGCGGCGCGCCTTGTCGCGCGACAGGACAGCCTCGCCCAATGCATTTTCAACGCGCTCGACATAGACCTCAACGGTGTCGCCGGGTTTGAGAGTGCCGTCGCGACCGGCAGCGCCGAATTCTTTCATTGCAATCCGGCCTTCGGTTTTGAGGCCGACATCGACAATCGCCATGTCTTTTTCGATTGCCGTGATAGTGCCTTGTGTCACGCGGCCTTCAATGGTGTCGCGTGTCTCAAAAGACATTTCGAGGAGGCTCGCAAAGTCCTCCCGGGAAGGGTTCATTTCTGACATTTATTCTCCAAGTGCGCGGGCGGAATTCTGTTTCGCCAATATGCGCTCAGCGCCGGATGGGTTCGTGTTGCTTCAAATGACCACCATCCGTTTCAAACGGGCTCCGGCGCACGGGTGGTTTTTGAAGATGTTTAGGCGTCCTTGGCCGCGTCTATGATCTGACGCGCGGCGTTGAACGCCGCCTCTATAGTCATATCGGTGGTATCAAGCAAGTGTGCGTCGGCGGCCGGTTTCAAGGGTGAGCTTTCGCGGTTCATGTCGCGCGCGTCGCGTTGTTCGATATCGGTGAGAATGCGCGCCTCATCCGCCTCGCCGCCGCCAGCCAAGATTTCGTGATACCGCCGTTTGGCGCGCACCTGCGCCGAGGCGGTCACATAGAGTTTGACTGGCGCGTCAGGGCACACAACGGTGCCGATATCGCGCCCATCCAACACAGCGCCCGGCGCAACTGCTGCGAAGCGTCGCTGCGCCTCCACAAGTGCTTGGCGAACCTTGGGCATGACCGCCACTTTGGATGCGACCGAGCCAACCTCATGGGCTGACAAAACGGTGCGGTCCAGCGCCAGAAAGTCGAGCGCTTCGGCGGCCTCGACGGCCATGTCTTCATCGTCGAGTGTCGCGTCCGCGCGCAACAGCGCATGCGCGACGGCGCGGTAGCACAATCCGGTATCCAGATGGCGCAGACCGTAATGAGCGGCAATGCGCCGGGCAAGTGTCCCCTTGCCTGAGGCCGCAGGCCCATCAATGGCGACAATGAAAGCGCTTGATTTGGTTGAAGACATCATATCCGCCTTATTGAAAATGGCGCAGGCGAACGCAAGGCGAGCGTAACTGATGCCACGGCGACGGTTCGAGTTTGGTGTGGCCAGATTGGAAACGGGTTGAAAATCGGTCTTGACGCGGACAACAGAAAATCGTTTTGACTGCGCCACCGTTCACCAAGACATGATGCGCCGCGTTTCGGCGCTCCAGCAAATAAGTCGGCCGCTTTTGTATCCCGGCCCCACATCAGAGGTTGACCAGTGGCAAAACCAGAGCTTGGCACCAAACGCGTTTGCCCGGAAACGGGTCGCAAATTCTACGATCTGAACAAAGACCCGATCATTTCGCCCTACACCGGCAAACGCGTTTGGTGCCAAGCTCTGGTTTTGCCACTGGTCAACCTCTGATGTGGGGCCGGGATACAAAAGCG
>JBCBHR010000233.1:0-4067 GCA_038525365.1 Pseudomonadota bacterium
ATTGCGCGGCGCGTATTGAAGATATCAACGGGACGGAAATCATCCGCCGCATGGGCCTTGGCCAGGTTGCCGTTGTGGCGGGCTTTCAAGGCATTGGCCCCGACAACCGTATCGCCACTTTGGGCCGCGGCGGATCGGACACATCGGCTGTCGCTATTGCCGCCGCGGTCCAAGCCGACCGCTGCGATATCTACACCGATGTGGACGGCGTTTATACGACCGACCCACGCATCGAGCCCAATGCGCGGCGGCTGGCGCGCGTCTCTTACGAAGAGATGCTGGAGATGGCATCCTTGGGCGCAAAGGTGCTGCAAGTGCGCTCGGTGGAAATGGCCATGGTGCACAATGTGCGCACTTTTGTGCGCTCGTCGTTTGATGCGCCCGATGCGCCGGGCATGAGCGACGCGCAAAACCCGCCCGGCACCCTGATCTGCAATGAGGACGAAATCGTGGAACAGCAAACCGTCACCGGCATCGCCTATGCCAAGGATGAAGCGCAGATTTCGCTGCGCCGCCTGCAGGATCGCCCCGGCATTTCGGCGGCCATTTTCGGCCCGCTCGCCGAGCGTGGCATCAATGTCGATATGATTGTCCAGAACATCTCCGCCGACGGCCAATTCACCGACATGACCTTCACCGTGCCATCGGGCGATGTGGAAAAGGCGACCAAGGCGCTCGAAGACCACAAGGACACCATCGGCTATGACGCGTTTCAGTCCGAAGCGGGGCTCGTCAAAGTCTCCGTCATCGGCATCGGCATGCGCAGCCACGCAGGCGTTGCGGCAACGGCTTTCAAGGCCCTGGCTGAAAAGTCGATCAACATCCGGGCTATCACAACCTCGGAAATCAAAATCTCCATATTGATTGACGGACCCTATGCCGAACTCGCGGTGCGCACACTTCATGGTGTTTACGGTCTCGACAAGGCGGCCTGACGCCCGCATCCTCGCGGCAAGGAGAGCTTTGCCCAGCCAATGACCGCTGCAACCAGAGACATCAATGCCGGCCCACGCGTGCTTTTGCGGCGCATCCGCGAAATCATGGCTGAGCTCATGGAGCCACAGGCCCGCTTGGACCGGATTGTGGCGCAGATCGCTCAATCCATGGTCGCCGAAGTGTGCTCGGTCTATGCGCTGCGTGCCGATGGGGTGCTGGAACTCTATTCAACGGTTGGCCTCAATCCGACGGCTGTCCACCAGTCACAGCTTAAACTCGGCCAGGGTCTGGTCGGTACGATTGCCGCCTCATCGCGTCTTTTGAACCTTTCAGAAGCCCAAAACCATCCGGCGTTTGAATATCTCCCGGAGACCGGCGAGGAGCTTTATCAGTCCTTCCTCGGCGTCCCGATTTTACGCGCTGGCCGAACACTCGGTGTGCTTGTTGTGCAAAACGAAGCCCGCCGCCTTTACACCGATGATGAGGCCGAAGCGCTGGAAACCGTCGCCATGGTGATTGGTGAGATGATCGCCGCCGGTGATCTCCAGCGCCTGTCTTCGGCGGGCGTGGAACTGGATTTGAACAAGCCAGTCACAGCCGACGGAACGCCCTTGTCGGACGGCATTGGCCTTGGTCATGTGGTCCTCCATGAGCCGCGCATCGAAATCACCGAAATGCTGTCGGAGAACACCGACGATGAGCTTTTCCGGCTCAACCGTGCGCTTGGATCTCTGCGGCTGACCATTGATGACATGCTGGCGCGCCGCGAACTCGAATTTGAAGGCGAACACCGCGAGGTGCTGGAGACCTTCAAGATGTTTGCCCATGACAAAGGCTGGGTGAACCGGATGGAAGAGGCGGTGCGCAATGGCCTGACGGCAGAAGCAGGCGTCGAAAAGGTCCAAAGCGACATGCGCGCCCGGCTGGCCTCGGTGAATGACCCCTATCTGCGCGAGCGGTTCAGTGACTTTGACGATCTGTCAAATCGCCTGCTGCGCCAATTGGTAAGCGGCGATGAGGAAGCGCGCCGGGCGGCATTGCCCGATGATTCCATCATTGTCGCCCGGCATATGGGCGCCGCTGAACTGCTGGATTATCCGCGCGAGCGATTGCGCGGTCTGGTGCTGGAAGAGGGCACGCCGACGAGCCATGTGGTCATTGTGGCCCGCGCTTTGGGCCTGCCGGTCGTTGGTAGCGCCAAGGGCTTTGTCGCCATGGCCGACAACGGCGACGAGATCATCCTCGATGGCCTGTCGGGCGCCGTGCATCTTCGCCCGCAGCCGGATGTTGAAACGGCCTATGTGGAGAAAGTCCGCTTCCGCGCCAAGCGCCAGGCCGAGTTCCAGTCCTTGCGTGATGTGGAATGCGTGTCAGCCGATGGTCAGGCGTTCTCACTTCTCATGAACGCTGGGTTGATGGTCGATCTGCCGCAACTGGCGCAGTCCGGGGCCCAAGGCATCGGCCTGTTCCGCACCGAATTGCAGTTCATGGTCGCCGCCACTTTCCCCCGCGCCGAAGCGCAGGAGACGCTTTACAGGCAGGTGCTTGATGGCGCGGCGGGCAAACCGGTCACCTTCCGAACGCTCGATATCGGCGGCGATAAGGTGCTGCCCTATTTCCGAAATGCGCCAGACGAGGAAAACCCGGCGCTTGGTTGGCGCGCAATCCGCTTGGCGCTTGACCGGCCAGGCCTCTACAAAACGCAGTTGCGCGCATTGCTGAAAGCGTCGGCGGGCAAAGACTTGCGGATCATGATCCCCATGGTCACGGAGGTTCGCGAATTGCGCGAAGCGCGAAGCTTGATTTCCAAGGAAGTCCAGCACCTGTCCCGCCACGGCCATGGCTTGCCCAACAAGCTGCGCGTCGGCGCGATGTTGGAGGTGCCGGCCCTGCTGTTTGATATCGACGCGTTGATGGCGGAGGCGGACTTCGTCTCCATCGGCTCAAACGATCTCTTCCAATTCTTCGTCGCTGCCGACCGCGGGAACACCAAAGTCGCCGACCGTTTTGATCCGCTAAGCCCGGCCTTTATTCGCGCGCTTGCGATGGTCGCGCGTAAAGCTGCGGAGCATCAGACGACACTGACCCTGTGTGGTGAAATCGCCGGGCGTCCACCGACCGCCATGGCGCTGGCGGCAATCGGCATCACGTCGATGTCAATGGCCGCCGCGGCGATCGGTCCGGTCAAGGCAGCGCTTTTGAAAACCGACATCCCAGTGCTCAGCGAACGCATCACCAGCGCTCTGGACAATCTCGCCGCAGAAGACAGCCTGCGTCCGCTGGTTGAAGCCTATGCCGATGAAGCCGGGATTGCCTGGTAGCGCGATCATGCTGGATTTGCCCGAAGACAAGCTTTCGCAGATGGTCAAGCGTTTCGAGATGATCGAAGCGCAAATGGCCGACGGCCCTGACAGCGAAACCTATGTGAAGCTTGCCGCCGAATATTCTGATTTGGAAGACATCGTCAAAGCGATCCGCGAGCACGAGGCCGCCATTTCCGAGCGCCAAGACTTGGCCATTCTGCTCGATGATCCGGCAACCGACGACGAAATGCGCGCCATGGCATCGGAGGAAGCCAAGACCCTTGATGGGACGCTGGAAGCGCAGCGCGACGCGATCCAATTGCTGCTGCTGCCAAAAGATGCAGCCGACAACAATGATGTCATCGTCGAAATTCGCGCAGGCACTGGCGGCCTCGAAGCAGCACTTTTTGCTGGCGCCCTTTTCCGAATGTATGAGCGCTTTTGCTCTGCGAAGGGTTGGCGTGTCGAGGTCGTCAGCCAGGCCGAGGGCGATGCCGGAGGCTTCAAAGAGATCATCGCCTCCGTCGCCGGTCGGGGCGCATTTGCGAAGCTGAAATTTGAAAGCGGCGTCCACCGCGTCCAGCGCGTGCCCGAAACCGAGGCAGGTGGCCGAATTCACACCTCCGCCGCCACCGTGGCCGTGCTGCCCAAAGCCGCCGAAGTCGACATCGACATCCGCAATGATGACATCCGCATCGATACGATGCGTGCCTCCGGCGCAGGCGGCCAGCACGTCAACACCACGGATTCTGCCGTCCGCATCACCCATATTCCATCCGGCATTGTGGTCGTGCAGGCCGCGAAGTCACAGCATCAAAACCGTGCCCG